>CALFNC010000039.1 GCA_937902605.1 uncultured Acidobacteriota bacterium
GTGACTGGAGTTCAGACGTGTGCTCTTCCGATCTATTCGGACCGGGTAATATCGAGCTGGAGGGTTCTGGAGGAGAGCACGTGAAGATACTCAGGCGGCGCGACGTTCTTTCGATCGTCCTCGCGGGGGGAATGGGAGAACGGCTCTTCCCGCTGACCCGGGACCGCGCGAAGCCGGCCGTTCCCTTCGGCGGACGGTACCGGATCATCGATTTCGTCCTGAACAACCTGATCAACTCGGGCTTCACGAAGGTGAAGGTGCTGACGCAGTTCAAGTCGAACTCGCTGATCGAGCACATCATCCGCACCTGGAGGCTCACCTCGGACATCGGTCAGTTCGTCGACCCGGTCCCCGCCCAGATGCGGCGCGGACCGCACTGGTTCCGGGGAACCGCCGACGCCGTCTACCAGAACCTCGACCTGATCTTCGACGAGGAGCCCGCGGAGGTCCTCGTCTTTGGCGGCGACCATATCTACATGATGGACATCAACTCGATGCTCGCCCTGCACAGCGAGGGGAACCACGACCTGACGATCGCCGCGATTCCGGTCCCCGTGGCCGAGGCGACCCGCCTCGGAGTCCTCGAGGTCGGCGAGGCGAACCGGGTGATCGGGTTCGAGGAGAAACCGAAGGCGCCCCGGGAGATCCCAGGGATGCCGGGCTTTGCGCTCGCGTCGATGGGGAACTACATCTTCAAGCCGAGCGTCCTCCGGACCGCCCTCGAGCACGACGCCCTCCAGGACACGACGCACGACTTTGGCAAGACGATCATCCCGACGTTGCTCGCAGGAGGGGCGCGGATCGGCGCCTACGATTTCGCCTCCACCTCGGTCCCGGGCGCCGAAGACAAGCCCCCATACTGGCGGGACGTGGGCACCGTCGACTCGTACTGGGAAGCGTCGATGGACCTGATCTCTGTCACGCCCCCGCTCAACCTCTATAACCCCCGCTGGCAGGTGAAGAGCTACTCGCCGCAGCTCCCTCCCGCGAAGTTCGTCTTCGCGGACGCGGCCTCGCAGCGGATCGGTCTCGCAACCGACTCGATGGTGGCGTCGGGCTGCGTGATCTCGGGCGGGACCATCCATCGTTCCATCCTCTTCTCGCGCGTCCGCGTGAACTCCTTCTCGCATATCGAGGAGTGCGTTCTGATGGACGGCGTAGAGGTGGGACGGTACGCTCGCCTCAAAAGGGTGATCGCCGACAAGGGGGTTCACATTCCACCGAAGGCGGAGATCGGCTTCGATCCCGAGGAGGACCGACGCCGGTTCCACGTCTCCGAAGGCGGAGTCGTGGTCCTCCCCAAGGGAACGGTCGTCCCCGAGAGTCCAGCCCGGGTCGCTCTTTCTTCTTGATCCCGGAGACCATTACCATATAAAGTTCGGCGGAAGGATCGCTTCACCGAATTTTGTATGGACGAGATCGACCGCAGGATCCTCGACATCCTTCAGCGGGACGGGAAGGTCTCCCAGGCGAGAATCGCCGAGACGGTCGGGCTGGCGACGCCCTCCGTCAACGAGCGGATCAAGAAGCTGGAGACCCGCGGCTTCATCCGGCGATTCTCGGCCCTCCTCGACCCGCGGCTCCTCGGGATGCCGGTCATCGCCTACGTCGACGTGATGCTGGAGCACCCCCGGTTCGAGCGCTCCTTCCTGGACGAGATCGAGAACCTCCTGGACGTTCAGGAATGTTGCGCCATCTCGGGCGACTATGGGTACCGGCTGAAGGTCCGGGCCCGCGACGTGGAGCACATCGAGACGGTCCTCCGGGAGAAGATCCAGACGCTTCGAGGCGTGGTCCGGACGAAAGTCGATCTTTCCCTCTCGGTCAAGAAGGACTCCACCCTGCTTCCCCTTTTCTAGGATTCTCCGTCCCCCTGTCGAAATGGAAAAGGTGCCGAATTGAGGCAATTCTGTCTCCATTTTAGTTCGCCATGACAAATCTCATATCCCGCTCTATTCTCTGTCAAGTTACATATTTCTAATCATTTACATGTTTTATTCGTTATTCCTAAACCAAAGGCACTGCTCTTGCGTATACATTGGCAGGAGATCGAAACGACATTAGGTTCGAAGAATCAGATGCACGCCATCTTTACAGCCAACCCCACTGAACCCGTTCTCTTCACAAAGAGCGGGGCCTCATCCCAGCATCCCACCTGACCCTATACCCACAGTACCAAATTCCCACCGCCGCAAGCCCCGCCCGATCAGCAGATCGGGTGGGGCCCCCACCTTTCTGGGCTCCTGAACCCTGACGGCCTAGTGCTCCGTCCCCGGCCGTCCCATCGCCGGCCCGAGAAGGCGAGAAGCGATCAGATCAGAACCGATAGGAGAGACCTGCCCCCAGGACGATGGGGGAATGCGAATAGGTGGCGGCCAGGTAGGTGACGCCTCCCTCGAGACGGAGGTCGAAGTTCTTGGCCAGCCGGATGACCGTCAGGACGCCTCCCTTGAGACCCCAGACGTTCTCGCGGGGGTCGGCGGGAGTCTGGAGAGCAGTGGGGGCATCAGGGACCACCCGGAAGATGCCCCCGCCCCCGTAGAAGCCAGCCTCGAACCAGTCCTCCTTGAACAGGTAGGAGATCGTCAGCGAGGCCTCTGTCACGGTGAGGTCCGGAGAGCCGCTCAGCTTCCCGGGAAGACGGAACTTCCCTCCCCGGAGCTGCATCGCGGTGTCCATCTCCAGGTGCATCTCCACGAACCCGAAGTACCCGCCCTTCGAGAAGCTGGAGGGGCCGGCCGAGCTGATGCCGTCGTTCGAGAGCATCCCGCCCGCTCCGACCGCGAAGGTCTGGGCCCGGGAAGGTGCGGCGACCGAGGCCAAGGCGATCGAGAAGGCCCCGGAGATCAGAAGGCGGCGGCAGCGGCGGGAGAAAGCCGGTTGGTGCATCGCCTGCCAGCATAGGGCGAGCGGCGAGGAGGCGTCAACGTCCGGGCCCAACCGGGTCGGATTAGAATCACTCGCGTGTCCGGCGACGCGCCCGCCGTTTCGGGGACGGACGCGAGGGGGATGGTGGGAGGGGGGCTCCTGCGTCTTCTCCTCGATTGGATCGTCCCCTCAACCTGCGCCGGCTGCGGCGCGGAGCGGATGGAAGTTGGCGGGTCGGGCGCGTGCCGCTGTTGCTGGGGGTCGATCCGGGAGCTCGATCCGGCCGCTGCCTGCCCCGGCTGCGCGCTCCCGGCCGCGGGAGGCCGCTGCCGCGATTGCGGGGACACCCCGTCCCCGATCTCCCGTGCGGCGGCGTTCGGCGAGTACGACGGGACCCTGAAGACGCTGATCAGCGCCTACAAATTCCACGGCTTCGACATCCTCTCCGCTCCCTTCGCGGAACGCCTGGCCCGGCTCGCGCGCAGCTCCGGCCTCGAGCAGGGCGCCCCAGCCGTCGTCGGCGTGCCGTCGACGCGCTCTAGAAACCGTCAGCGGGGATTCGACCCCGGCGTGCTCCTGGCACGCGAGACGGCCCGACGCCTCGGCCTGCAAACGCTCCCGGCTCTCCGCCGCCTCCGTTCGTCGCCTCCCCAGTCCCGGCTCTCGCGGTCCGATCGAATGGCCAACGTCGCCGGCGTCTTCGAGGGCACCGCGTCGGCCGCCGGACGGCCGGTCCTCCTCGTGGACGACATCGTCACCACCGGCGCCACCGCATTCGCGGCGGCCCGTGCCCTTCACCGCGCGGGCACGTCCCGCGTTCACCTTCTCGTCCTGGCGCGGACTCTCGTGCCAGTCGGACCGACCGCTCCGGAGTGTGCATGAGCTCCCTTTTCGACCGGCTCGCCGTTTCCACCCTCCCCTTCGTCCCGAAACCGATCGTCCAGCGCTTCGCCGCCCGCTACGTCGCCGGCGACACGCTAGACGATGCGCTCTCGACGATTCGCTCGCTC
>CALFNC010000040.1 GCA_937902605.1 uncultured Acidobacteriota bacterium
GTTCGCTGACGGGCTGCGCCTGCTGTACAAGGGCGGATTCACAGCCATCCACGGCGGGCGCGAGCTTCGAGGCCCGGTCCCGTCCGATCTTCAGGCCGTCGCCCGCCGGCTGGTGGCCGCGCTCGTGCCTCTGGCCGCAACCTATCCGATGCCGTTCTACCGGGCCAAGTCATGAACGCCTTCAATGCCGAGGAGACGACCTTCCACTGTCGGATCCAGAAGACGACGCTCGCCCCGGAGGAGGCCAGAGCCTACTGGTCTCGCTGGATCCCGGACGTATCGAAGGAAGCTCAGGCGATCCGTGCGTTCGAAGAGCGATGGTTTGGCGCCCGCAGCGCCGCCCGGGTCCGGATCCTCCTGGAGAGCCTCCGTGCTCGGTTCGACCGGTTCCCCGAGGCATTCGAGGTCCTGCGAGGTTGGCGGGGGATGGATGCCCGGGTCCGCGGCCTCATTTGCCACTGGCATCTCCAGCTTTCCGATCCGCTCTATCGCGGGTTCACCGGGGATTTTCTGCCGGCACGTCGCTCCAGTGGTGCCGGTCCCCTCGACCGCGGCCAGGTTCTCCGCTGGGTCGCGGAGGTGGCACCCGGGCGGTGGGGTCCATCCAGCCGGGTCCAGTTCACCAGCAAGCTCATGACGGCGGCGTCGGAGGCGGGGCTCCTGAGCCCACGCCGGGATCCACGGTTGCTCCTTGGGCCGCCCGTTCCGGATCTCGCGCTGGCGTACCTGCTGCAACTCCTTGCGGGGATCGCGTTCGAAGGGACACTTCTTCAGAACCCGTACCTCGCCTCGGTTGGCCTGACAGGGCCGCTGCTCGAGGATCGTCTTCGCTCCCTCCAGGGCTTCTCGGTCCGCCGGCTGGGAGACGTCGTGGAATTCGACCGGGAAGCCTCCAGCCTTCGCGACTGGGCGGCCGCCGCCCTCCCAGGTGAGGCCGCATGAGCAACGCGGTTCCTACCGGAGCCCTGCTGGACGAGGCCCTCGCGGCCCTGGAACGTGACCTCCTGGCCGAGGGCGGGCCCCGGATCAGTACGATGCGGAACTACAACTTCGCCATCATCCCCTACCCTCCGGCGGCCGAATTCAGGCTCCGCCAGAAGGTCCGTGAGCTGGCGGGACGCCTGCGGGCGGCCGGCTGGGGCGTCCTGGCGATCTCCCTCCAGCGTCTCCTCCTCCAGCGCATCAGGGCGATGGGCCTGGATGTCGTCGCGAGCCTGGCGGCACGGGAGAAGAGCCTGTGGGGGAAGGGGCCAGACCGTGGACTGGCCTATCTCCTCGAGAAGGTGGCCCCGCTCCTCGAAGGGCCGACCGGTATCGCCGCGGACGTCGTCCGCGAGATCGACGAATTCGCCGATTCCCGCCGGGAAACGGACGAGAAGAACGTCGTCCTGATCGGGCGAGCCGGTGCTCTCTACCCCTTCTTCCGTTCCTCATCGCTTCTCAAACACATCGACGGCAGAACACGGAACCTGCCCGTGGTCCTCCTCTATCCGGGCGAACGGAGGGGGATGTCGTCGCTTTCCTTCATGGGTGAACTCCAGCCGGACGGCGACTATCGCCCCCGGATCTATCCGTAGCCCTTTGAAACCCTGACGCGGAGGGATCTTGCGAATCCGAGAGCTGTTCGCGGCCGATATCACCCGGGACATCCCGCCCGTCGTCTATTTCCATGAGCAGAGCCCGGAGAAGCTCGCGGCCGAGGTGGGGGAGTACATCGTCACGGGGGGATATCCGGACGGCGATCCTCGGGCGACCCGCAACCGCGCGGGAATCCACGAAGAGCTGGTGCGTCTGCTGACCGGGATAGCCCGTGAGCTGGACAAGAAGGGGGGCCCAGAGCTTCCCGCCGTCTGGATCTCTGGGTTCTTCGGCTCGGGAAAGTCGAGCTTCGCAAAACTTCTCGGACTGTCGCTCGATGGGATTCCGATCGCCGGTGGAATCTCCCTGAGCGAGGCCTTCCTCGCGCGCGATTCATCGCCTCGCTGCGGTGAGCTGCGTGAGGCGTGGACGAAACTCCTGTCGAAGATCGACGCGATGGCCGTCGTCTTCGACATCGGGAGCGTCGTGCGGGACGGCGAGCAGATTCACACGGCGGCCCGGCGGCAGATCCAGCAGCGGCTTGGCTACTGCCCGACCAGCGCCATCGTGGCGGACTACGAAGCGCGGCTCGAAGTCGACGGCCTCTGGGAACGGTTCCTCGCAGCCGCCGAGAAGACCCTCGGCCGCCCCTGGAGCGAAGCGAAGTGCGACAAGCTCGCCGACGACCATTTCTCGCACGTCCTGCACGTCCTCGAGACGGAACGGTATCCGGAGCCCACGACCTGGATCGATACCCGGGGCGGTGTCTCGTCCAGCGCGGGATCGTCGGTCGAGGAGACGACGAAGGCGATCGAGGCGATGCTCGACCGTCGGGCGCCAGGGAAGACCCTGTTCCTAGTCCTCGACGAAGTCAGCCAGTACGTCCACCAGGACGAGAACCGGATGCTCAAGCTCCAGTCGTTCGTGGCGGACCTGGGTCACCGCCTGAAGGGACGGGTCTGGATCCTTGCCACCGGGCAACAGAAGCTGGAAGACCAGGCCGCCGCCAATCCTCTGGCGAAGCTGAAGGACCGGTTCCCGCCGTCGCTCCGGGTCCATCTCGCCACCTCCAACATCCGCGACGTGGT
>CALFNC010000041.1 GCA_937902605.1 uncultured Acidobacteriota bacterium
GAACCGCTCGGCGCGCTCCCCTTCTCCACGACGGTGCCTCTCGACGGCGAGACGCGGAGGAGCCTGACCTTCTGGGAGATCCTCGCGGCGCGGGGCCACGAAGCCGCCGTCCTGAGCTGGCCGGCGGCGGCCGTGCGGGACGGGCTCGTCCTCTGGGCGTCCGAACGGATGTTCGCCACGCCGGGGGGGGCGGTCGATGGACGTCCCGAGGAGACGGCCGCCCGGGCGGCCAGGTTCCGCTTAGGGGTGGCCGGCCTCGATCCGGTCCTCGTAGCGTCGCTGGAGCCTCGCGGCCTTCCATCCGAAGACCGAAAGCGCGCAGGGGCGCTCTCGGGAGCGGCCAGGGACCTTTCGGTGGTGGGCGCCGCGCTCGCGGCCCTCCCGACTGGGCCGGGGAGCGTCTCGGCCCTCGTTCTGACAGGGATGGCCGAACCGGCCCGCATCTACGGCCCGTCGGCGAGACCATCGGGGTACTGGGGCGCGACCGGCCGGGCGGCCGACGTCCGGGCTCGAGCGCTCCTCGGCTATTACCGGTTCGTCGACCGGCTGGTCGGAGAGCTGAGGGAACGCGAAGGGAAGGACCGTACGATCTGTCTCTTCGCGCCCGTCGGGTACGGCCCTCTGCCCGTGCGGGACGCCCTCGTCCAGTTCGCGATGGGGCGCGAGCCCGAGGCGGCTCCAGACCCGAGGCACTCGGGGTTCGTCATCCTCACCGGCTCTGGCATTCGCGCGGGTGCGCGGCTCACGTCCGCGAACCTGTTCGACCTTGCTCCGACCCTCCTCGCGCTAGCCGGCGAGCCGGTTGCGCGCGACTTCGACGGGCGAGTCCTCGCCGAAGCGTTCGATGAACGGTTCGCGGAAAGCACGAGCATCCCGATCATCATTTCCTTCGAGCCAGGCGGACCGCAGTGACCGTCGAGCGGCGGGACGAGCGGCCTGCCCGAAACCTGCTCTTTCTTTCCCTCCTTGGGGCGGTACTCCTAGGAGGGATCTCGCTCCGCTGTTACCGGCTGTTCGACCTCCCGGCGGGGCCCTGGATCGACGAGGCGTACGCCCTGCGCGCCGCGCGCGAGGCGGGCTGCCGGAGTGGTGCTGGACCCTCGGGCGGCGCGGAACCCCTGGGTCGTAGACGTCCTGCTCGCCTCGCCGTCAGGGGGCGGGCGCCGCGTCCTCGCATGGTCGCTCGTCTCCCCCGAATCGCTGGAGAACGCCGCGACGGCAGCTAAGTCGGGCCGCACCATCCTGATCGCGGCCCCCCGCACGAAGGATGCGCTTGAGGCGGTGGGGGCGCGGGGGGGAAGCGATCGCGGTGTCGACCCCGCTGGAGGGGTTTCCCGGCTGGGTCCTCTGTAGGATTCAGACGTTCAAGGCGAGGTCTTCAGAGGCCGGCCCTCCAGAGCGGCGAACAGAGCCTCGGTGAAAGGTCCGGGGGCCTCGAGCGGGCCGTCGTGCCCGACCCCGGTGATGACGAGCAGCCGGCCGTTCCGGAGCAGCGAGGCGGCCCGGCGGGCGTCCTTCAGCGGGAAGAGCGTCTCGCAGGCCCCCCAGATCAGGACCGTGCCGTCCGGCAGCTCCCGCTCGCGCCCGACGAGCCGGTCCTCACGCGTGACCGACGCCACGGTCGACGCGACCGGGAGGGACGAGTAGTTCCTCGCGATCGCGTCGGCCACGAAGCCGGCGCGGGGGAACGGCGCGCGGAAGAAGAGGAGGCCGAGGAGATCGCGGCCCTCTTCCCGGCTCATTGGAACGAGCCGCCGCCGGAAGGCCGAATCATCGTCTCCGGGCGGGACCGAGAAGCCACCGGAGTCGACGAGGACGAGACGGCCGACCTTCCGGGGCTCCTCCATTGCGTATCGGGCGGCGGTCCATCCGCCGAGCGAGTGGCCGACCAGGTCGAAGGACGACAGCCCCAGCGCCTCGACCAGGGAGCGGACGGCCGCGACCCGGCCTGTCATCCCCCAGCCGATGGCTCCCGGCCCCTCGCTCTTCCCGGACCCGGGCGCATCCGGGATCACGACGGTCCTCCCGGAGCGGACGAGCGCGCGGGCAACCGCGGACCAGTAGTCGGACGCGGCCCCCAGGCCGTGCAGGAGGACGACCGGGGGAGGCCCGGAGAGAGGACCGGCGACCCACGTGTGCAGCGCCTCTCCAGAAGGGCCGCGGAAGGTCTCTTCCCGGGCCCCCGACCCGCGGAGCGAGACCTCTCCGGCCCAGCGGATCGCCCCGAGCGGGTCGGCGACCAGGGTCCCGAGGCCAAGAAAGCCGAGGGCGAAGGCCGAGGACAGGAGGGGCCGGGCGAAACGGTGGGGGCGCACGGGCAAGGTCACCACGACAGCAGGGAAGCCAGCGCCGAGTGGATGTCCTCGGTCTGCGGAAGGGTCGCGTCCTCGAGGCGGGGGGCGTAAGCGCAGAAGACGTCCTTCGCCCCGACTCTCCGAACCGGGGCGTCGAGCCACGGGAAGAGCTCGTCGGCGGCACGGGCGGCGATCTCGGCCCCGAAGCCATGGGTGAGCCAGTCTTCGTGGACGACGACGAGCCGGCTGGTTTTCCTCACGCTCGCCGCGACCGCCTTCCAGTCGTACGGAGCGAGCGAGCGGAGGTCGATCACCTCGATCCGCTTGCCGGTCTCCTCTTCGAGTCGCCGCGCGGCGATGGCTGACCGGTGGACGGTCGCCCCGTACGTCACGAGCGTCGCGTGGAGGCCGCTCCGGACGATCCGCGCCTTGCCAAAAGGAACGCAGAAGTCCCTCCCGGGGTAGACCCCCTTATTGTGGGTCTGCCGGTAGAGGTGCTTGTGCTCGAGGAAGAGGACCGGGTCTTCGCACCGGATGGCCGTTCGGAGGAGACCGGCGGCGTCGAGCGCGGTCGACGGCATGACCACCCGAAGGCCGGGGATGTGGGCGAAGGCGACTTCCCCGGACTGCGAGTGGTAGGGCCCGCCTCCGGTGAGGTAGCCGCCGATCGCGACGCGAACGACGACCGGGGAGGAGAACCGGCCGCCGGAGCGCCAGCGGACGTTCGCCAGCTCGTCCCGGAGCTGCTGCATCGCCGGCCAGATGTAGTCGAAGAACTGGATCTCCACTACGGGCTTCAGGCCACGAGCGGCCCACCCGATGGCGCGGCCGACGATGCTGGCCTCGGCCAGCGGGGCGTTGAAGACCCGGTCCGGGCCGAACCGCTTCTGGAGGCCAGCGGTCACTTTGAAGACGCCGCCCTTTCCCTTGCACTCCGAGAGGGCCTCGGGCCGGGAGGCGTCGGCAACGTCCTCGCCCCAGAGGACGACCCTCGGGTCGCGCTCCATCTCGTCCCGGAGCGTCCTGTTGATCAGGTCGACCATCGTCGTCGGCTCGCCGGTCGCCGCCGGCTCATCCTCGAGGTCGAAAACTCCCGACGTAGGGTCGACGTCGGCGGAGTAGACATGCTCCAGGACTTCGGCTTCTCCGGGCTGAGGGTGACGGGCCGCCTCATCGCATGCGGATTGGACTTCCAGGTCCACGGACTCGCGGAGGGCGCTCCACGACTCGGGCGTGAGGATCCGCTCGGACTGGAGCCACGCGGCGAAGCGGTCGATCGGGTCTCGTCCCGCATCCTCTTGCCGTTCATTCTCGGTCCGGTAGAGCCGGTCGTCGTCCGACAGCGAGTGCGAGTAGGAGCGGATGACGTGGGCGTGAAGTAACGCGGGTCCCTTCCGCTCGCGACAGTACGCGGCGGCAGAGCGGAGCGCGTCGTAGGACGCCAGGAAATCGCACCCGTCCACCTCGGCGATGAAGAGGCCCGGGAACGAGCGGACGAGCTTGGAGATGGAGCCCCCCGCGGTATTGACCTCGACGGGCACCGAGATGGCGTACCCGTTGTCCTCGACCACGAACAGCACGGGAAGGCGGAGATTAGTCGCCGCGTTCAGCGCCTCCCAGAACTCTCCTTCCGACGTCGCCCCCTCGCCGATCGTTACGACGACGATCTCGTCGCCAGCCACGGCTTCTGCCGCCTCACGGAGAGCCGCCGCCCCGGAACGGGTCAGGTATCGGGCTGCCTCGGCGGCGCCGACCGCGGGGAGGCACTGGGAGCCGGTGGGAGACGAGGTCGTGAAGATCCGGAGCCGCCGGGACCCCCAGTGCGACGGCATCTGGCGGCCGGACGACGACGGGCCGGCAGCGGCCCCGAACCCGTCCAGGAACATGTCGGAAACGGTCATCCCGAGGCCGAGGCACAGCGCACGGTCCCGGTAGTACGGGAAGAGCCAGTCCGACCCGGGCCTCAGGAGCGAGGCGAGGGCGGTCTGGACCGCCTCGTGGCCGGCTCCGCTGATCTGGAAGAAGATCTGGTTCTGGCGCTTCAGCTGGATCTCCCGGTGGTCGATACGCCGGGACAGGAGCATCACCCGCAAGGCGCGGACGAACTCGTCGGGTTCCAGGCCGTGATACGAGGCAGCCGACGTGGGGGCAGGTTCCGTCGACATCAGAATTTGAGAGGTTATCGCATCTGGGGCCCGGCCGGCCCCGCCGGCGGGAATCACCCGGTCGCCGGGATGCGGAGGGCCTTGATCCGCCGGTAGAGCGTCGAGCGGGCCACCTGGAGCCGGTCCGCGGCCGCCTTGACGTTCCCGTTCACCGAGGCCAGCGCCCGGGAAATCGCCGCGCGCTCGTGATCCTCGAGCGTGACAAGGGAAACCATCGCGTCCGCCTTCGGGGCGGGAGGAGCGCCCAGCGGGTCCGGCCGGGATGGAGAGGGCCGAGAGGAGAACGCCGGTAAATCGACTCCGGGGATCAGGGGGAAGTCGCCAGCGGTCAGGAGCGGACCGTGTGCGGCCACGATCGCCCGGTGAACCGCGTTCTCGAGCTCGCGAACGTTGCCAGGCCACTCGTGGTGCTCGAGCCGGGCAAGCGCGTCGGGTGTGAAGCCCTCGACCGCTCCCCCGCTACTGTCCCGGTGCTTGCGGATGAAGTGGTAAACGAGAAGCGGGATGTCCTCCTTCCGCTCGCGAAGCGGAGGGACGCGGATGGGATAGACGACGACGCGGAAGTAGAGGTCCTCCCGGAAGGTGCCCTCGCGCACGGCCTCCTGGAGATCCTTCTTCGTAGCAGAGGTCAGCCGGATGCGAAAAGGGGTTTGCTCGGCGCCCCCGACGCGGACCAAGGTCCGCTCCTGCAGGACGCGGAGGAGCCGCGACTGGGTCGGCAGCGCCATCTCCCCGAGCTCGTCGAGGAAGAGCGTTCCGCCGTCCGCCTGCTCGAGCTTTCCCCGGTGCCGCCCGACGGCGCCGGTGAACGCCCCTTTCTCATGCCCGAACAGCTCGCTCTCGACGAGCGACTCGGGGATTGCGGCGCAGTTCAGGTCGACGAACGGGCCTTTCGCGGCGGGACCGTGCTCATGGAGCCAGCGGGCGACGAGCTCCTTCCCGGTCCCGGTCTCGCCCAGAAGACAGACGGAGATGTCCGACTCGACGACCCGCTCCATCTCCTCGCGAAGGGCCGTCATGGCGCGGCCCTCGCCCACGAGCACGCGCGAGAAGCCTTCCCGCCGGACGCGTTTCCGGAGAGCCTGATTCTCCTTCAGCAGCTCGCTCTTCTCGGCGGCGTTGTGAACGGCCGTCAGGATGCGCTCCCGGTTGGCCAGCTTGACGAGGAAGTCGTAGGCGCCGCTCTTCATCGCCCGGACGACGGTGGCGACGTCCTCCATCGCGGTCATGACGATGACAGGTACGAGGCCGCCGCCCGACCGGTATCGCTCTAGGAAGTCGAGGCCGTTCTCTCCGTCGAGCAGGACGTCCAGGAGGATTGCGGCCAGCTCGGGTCCGTCGGACAGCAGCTTCCGGGCCTCGGCCGACGAGGCCGCCTCGAGAACGTCCCACCCGGCGTTCTCCAGGAAACGCCGGACGACCTGACGAGCGAAGGGCTCGTCGTCGATGACGAGGACGCGTCTGGGCTGATTCATGGGCTCCGCCCAGATCTTATTACGTCCGATCGACCCCTTCCGGGACACCGTGGGGCGCCGACCAGTCCGAATGGGGGGCCTCGTTGCGGACGAGCCATCCCATGAGCAGCTCCCGATAGGTCCGCGCGCGGATCCCCTCTTCGTCGAAGAACCGCTCGAGCGCTTTATTCAGGGCGGCGAGACGGTAAAACGGAACAGCGGGAAAATAGTGATGCTCGATGTGGTAGTTCGACCAGAGGTAGACGAACTCCCAAAATCGCGACCGGACCATTCGGGTCGACCATTTCGACGGGTGGCCCGGGTCGATGTCGTAGTGCTGACCCAGCCTGTTGAGGGCGAACGCCGGCGGAAAGACCAGGCACACAGGGACGACGTAGAGCCATGTCAGGCGGGCGGGTCCGCCGAGGAGCCCGATCGCCGTGGCGGCCGCGAGGTGGAGGGCGATCGCCGCCGCCCGCTCCACGGCGATCGTCCTCCGGAGCGGCTCAGGATAGGTCGCCGTCTCTTTCCTCGCGGCGCGGAAGTAGATCGGAAAGAGCGCCGGCGTGCCGTAGAGGAGCTTCAGCCAGCGCGCGTTCCGCTTCGGCGAGAGGTGCGCCCGTTTCGGGTCGTCAACGTTCGAGCCGAGCTCCGCGTGGTGGTCGAGATGCCACCTCGTGAACTGGGCCGGCGAGATCCCGGACGGCAGGGCGTAGAGGATTCCCAGCAGCCGGTCCGCTCGCGGGTGGTTCCCCGGAAGACGGACCGGTGGACGACCTCGTGAAGGAGGACCGTCCCATCGAAAACGACGAATCCGAGGACCATGGCCGCCGGAATTCGGACCCAGAGGGCATCGTGAGTCCACCCCGCCCAGAAGGTCGCCGAAAAGAGGAGGGCCTGCCGCAGGAGCACCCCGAAGTGACGCATCGGATCTTTCCGGTGGAGCGCCTTCAGGGTCTCGTGAGGGATCGCGCCCACCAGGCGATGCCGGAGGTCCCCGATCGAGCGGTTGTAATGTCCCCGCTTCATTCCTCCCCAGACTACGTTAGCCCGTAAACTGCGGACGTGAGAAGCGCAGAACGGCCGGCAGTCGCGGTCATCGGTGGAGGGCTCACCGGGTTAGTCGCGGCCGATCGACTCCTAGCGGCGGGCCTCCCGGTGACCGTCTACGAGAAGTACCCCGAGGCCGGTGGGCTCGTCGGGACGTTCGAGGTCGGGGGCGAGCGGCTCGAGTGCTTCTACCACCACATCTTCACGAGCGACGTCGACTACATGTCCCTGGCCGAGGAGCTCGGCCTGGCGAGGGAGATCGAGTGGCTTTCCCCGGAGATGGGGTTCTTCTCAGGTGGGAGGCTCTACCGGTTCGGGACCCCGGCGTCGCTCCTCTCCTTCTCGCCGCTCGGCCTCGCGGGCCGGCTCCAATTCGTCCTCTCGACGCTGAAGCTGCGGGGAATCTCCGACTGGAACGCCCTCGAGGGCGAGACGGCCGCAGGCTGGTTCCGCGCCCATGGGTACGCCAAGGCGTATGACACCGTCTGGGCGCCTCTCCTCTTGCAGAAGTACGGCCGGCGGGCCGAGGAGGTCTCGCTGGTCTGGCTCTGGGGAAAGATCGCGCTCCGGAGCCGTTCCAGGAACCGCAGCAGCCTGAGGGAAAGCCTCGGCTACCTGCGGGGCTCGTTCGGCCGCGTGGTCGATGCTCTCGTCGCGCGGCTGCGCGAGCGCGGGGGCGAGTTCGTCCCCGCGAGGCCCGTCCGGCTCGTCCGGAGAGCGGAGGAGGGGTTCGACGTGGAGACCGCGAGCGGCTCCCGCCGTTTCCCGAGGGTCCTCTCCACCGTCGCCATCCCCGAGCTCCTCCGCCTCGCCCCCGACCTCCCGGGCGAGACCCGGGCGCTCTGGAGCGGCATCGCGTATGGGCATGCCCTCTGTCCCGTTCTCGAGCTGGACCGGCCCCTCTCTCGCTTCTACTGGACCAACGTGGGAGAGAGCGACATGCCCTTCGGCGGCGTCATTGAGCACACGAACTACATCCCGAAGGAACGGTACGGCGGCCGCCACGTCGTCTACGTCTCGGACTACGTCCTCCCCGACGACCCGAAATGGAGGATGCGGGACGAGGATCTCTGGGCCCTCTACACCCCCGGGCTGGAGCGGTTCTCCCCGGAGTTCCGGAAGGCTTCAATCCTCTCGAAGCGGATCTTCCGCGCCGAGTACGCCCAGCCGATCGTGACGCCACATTACTCGCGGCTGCTGCCAGGAATCCGGACCCCTCTCGAGGGGCTCTACTCGGCAGCGATGGCGCAGATCTACCCGGAGGATCGGGGGCAGAACTATGCCGTCCGGATGGGGCGGACCGCGGCTGAAACGATCATGGCCGACCTTACGTAATGATCGTTCACGGGCGCTTGATAAGATTTCTCGCTGGATAAGGCATTCATGACTGACACGAAGAGCTGGGGATCAACGGTCCTGGGGTGGTTCGTCGTCCGGGAAGGGGACGCGGCTCCCGGCGAGCCGGCTTCGGGAGAGGCCCCTCCAGCACCGGAGCCTCCCGCGGCCCAAGTCGCGTTCGAAGGGGGAGCGCCGGCCGCCCCCGGAGGCCGGGTCGACTTCGACGCCGTCTTCAACGCGGCGGGAATCGGCGGGACCGAACGCGACCTCTTTGCCAAGGCCGCGGGGCTGCTCGCGACCCTTCCGGACGGGACCGAACCGGCCACCCGCAAGAAGATCGTCGAGGCTTCGCTGAAGGCGTTCGGGATCCCGATCGACCGGATCATCGAGACCGGGGCCCACCAAGTCCAGACGCTCGAGGCTTACCTCCAGGAGCAGGCCGTAAAGACGCGGGGCGTCGCCGAGGAGTCGCAGAAGCTGATCGCCGACTACGAGGCGAAGATCCGGGACGTGCGCGCCCTGCTGGAGCGGCGGATCGCCGAGCAGGGCACGGTCCAGACGAGCTGCAACGGAAGGAAGCTCGAGATCCAAAAAGTTCTCGAGTTCTTCGGACAGGAAGAGGTGGCGCGTGTCGTGCGGGAGTCGCCGAAGCTGGTCGACCCCGCCGCCGCTCCCGAGAGAAAGGACTGACATGGCCGACATAGGATTCTTCGCCCGTCTCGGGAATCTGTGGAAGGGGTTCCTCTCGATCTGGATCTCGGACGTCGAGAAGGAGCACCCCGAGATCGCCTACGAGAACGCGCTCAACTCGATGGTGGAGAAGTACTCGAAGCTCAAGAATGCCACCGCCGCGATCATCAAGCGGCGCGAGGACGTCGACGAGCGGCTGAAGAGAGCCACGAAGGATCTCGCCCAGACCGAGGCCGAGCTCAGCGCCGCGGTCGAGACGAACCAGGACGACCTGGCCGTCGTCCTGATCCAGAAGAAGAACGGACTGGAGCAGGAAGTCATCGAGATGAGGGGGGACCTCGACACCGCGAGCAAGGACGCCGACTCGGCGAAGTCCTCGCTCCTGCAGGTGCAGGCCGAGATCAAGAAGCTGAAGGCCGAGCGCGACGTGATGCTGGCGCGGATGCAGTCGGCCCAGGCGCGCCTGCAGATCCAGGGGCAGCTCGACGGCCTCTCGGTGGACGCCGAGGTCAGGGCGCTGGACAACGTCCGCGAGCACATCAAGACGACGGTCGCGGCCGCGAACCTGGGGAAGGAGCTCTCCGAGACGTCGCTGGACGGCCGGCTGGCCGCCCTCAAGGACAAGGCCGGCGACGTCCAGGCGAAGCAGCAGCTCGTGGAGCTGAAGGCCAAGCGCGCGGCGCAGCTGGCGTCCCAGGCGCAGAAAACGATGTAGGGACGAGGACACAGGAACTCGAAGCGCAACGAAAACCAAAGCTTTCCGGCGCCGTCCGGCGCCGGGCGCGAAGACCGGGACGGTCCAAAGGGAGAGTGACGTGAAACTGACTCCGTTCGCCAAGTTCTTCATCACCGTGGTCATCCTCGGCGTCGTCGGGTACGTCGTCTGGGAGAAGAAGGGGTCCGACATCCGGAAGTGGGCCGGCGCCGAGAGGGCCCCGGCGGCGGCAGCCGCGAAGACGGCCTCGGCCGGGAACGACTTCGACGCGCTGAAGAACCCGTCGCCCGACCCGGAGCGGGGGAAGGGTGGTGCCGGGGTGACGGGCGCCGCGTTGAGCTCCGGCGGAAAGCTGAAGCGGACGCTCGTCGTCGCCATCAACACCTGGGCCGGCCACGCGCCAGGGATCGTCGCGAACCGCGGCATGGAGCCGAACGCCCAGAGCTGGTACAAGACGAAGTACGGCCTCGACGTGAAGTTCGTCCTGCTCGAGGACCCGGCCGCCAAGCTGGCCGCATTCCGCAAGGGGGACATCGACATCATGTGGAACACGGTCGACAACTGGGCGCGCGAGGCCTCGATCCTGGCCGAGCAGAACCAGAAGGCGAAGTCCGTGATCATGCAGGACTGGTCGCGCGGCGGGGACGGCATCGTTTCGCTTTCTTCGATCACCTCGGTCGAGCAGCTCAGGGGCCACAAGGTTGCCTGCACGCAGTTCACCCCGTCGCACTTCCTCCTCCTCTACCTGCTCGCGCAGTCGGGCCTGACCCCAGAGGACCGCGCGGGGGTCGAGAAGGGCATCGTGTTCACCCAGGACGCGCCGGCGGCCGCAGCGATGTTCAAGGCGAAGCAGGTCGATGCCGCCGTGACGTGGGAGCCGGACCTCTCCGCGGCCGTCACGGCCCGCGGTGACGAGGCCCATGTCCTGGTCTCGACCACGGCCGCGACCAACATCATCGCCGACACGCTCTGCGCGAGGCAGGACCTCATCGACAAGGCACCGGACACGGTCCGCGACTTCATCCATGGCTGGTTCGACGGGATCGAGATGATCAAGACCGACCCGGCGCAGGCCTACGCCCTCGTCGCCAAGGCGCTCAAGCTCGACGACGAGACGGTCTCCGGCATGCTGTCCGGCCTCAAGCTGACGCCCTACGCCGACAACGCCCAGTTCTACGGGCTCACGGGTGGCAAGGCGCACTACGAGACGCTCTTCGACACCGCCTTTGTCATCTGGCGGAAGAAGGGGCTCGTCTCGAAGCCGGTCGAGGCGAAGGACTGGGCCGACACCCGGTTCCTCTCGGCCCTCGCCCCGAGCTACCAGGAGCAGAAGGTCGAGGAGCCGAAGGTCGCTGCCAAAGCGCCGTCCGCGAAGGACCGCGCGATCATCAACAAGCAAATCCAGGTCCACTTCACGCCGGGGTCGGACGACATCATGCCGGGCTCCTTCTTCGTCCTCGACGCGCTCGGGGAGACGATGACCTCGTTCGGGAACACCTACCTCCGCGTGGAGGGGAACACGGACGCCGTCGGCAAGGCACAGGCGAACATGGCCCTGTCCGAGCGGCGCGCCCTCGCCGTGAAGAACTACGTCCTGACGAACTTCCCGAACATCCCGGCCAGCCGCTTCCAGACGATCGGCCGCGGCCAGGCGAATCCCGTCGCGCCCAACACGACCGAGGCCGGGCGCCAGCTGAACCGCCGGACCGACATCAAGGTCGTTCTTGCGGCGGACTGACCTCTTCGCGCTACGGGCGCCGTTGCCGAGGGCGACCGCGGTCGCCCTCGGCTTCGTCGCGCCGGCCGTCGTCCTCGGCGGCTGGTGCCTCGGCAGCTATGGCGGCCTCGCGCCGCCCGATTTCCTCCCGTCGCCGACGGAGGTCGTGAAGGGGACGCTGCAGCTCTTCGTCCAGCACGACCTCGGGTTGGCCATCGTGATCTCCACCCGGCGGATCGCCCTGTCGTTCCTCCTCGCGGCGGCCCTCGCGCTGCCGCTCGGGGTCTTGATGGGGGCGTTCGAGCCGGTGAACCGCGTCTTCGAGCCGGTGATGGCCCCCCTCAGGTACATGCCGATCTCGGCCTTCATCCCGCTCCTCATCCTCTGGTTCGGCATTTACGAGAAGCAGAAGATCGCGTTTCTCTTCCTCGGAGTTTTCGTCTACCTGCTCCCCGTCGTCGTCTCGGCGATCCGGGCGGTGCCGGACGAGCTGGTCCAGACGGCGCTGACGCTCGGCGCGACGAAGGGGCAGGTGGTCCGGACGGTTCTCCTGCCGGCGGCGGCTCCGGAGATCTTCGACTCGTTCCGCGTCATGAACGCGATCTCTTGGACGTACGTCATCCTCGCCGAGGCGGTCAACCCGGAGCACGGGCTGGGGTACATGGTCGAGCTCGCGCGCACCCACCAGAAGGCGTCGTGGTCCTTCGCGGGCCTTCTCGTCATCGGCGGGATCGGCCTCTTCACCGACTTCCTGATCCGCTCTTTTTCCTCGATCGTTTTCCGGTGGCGGGAGGCGGACGCGTGAGTCCCGGCGCAGAAGGGACCCCGGTCAAGCTCGAGCTGAAAGACCTCGGCATCACGTACCTTAGGAGCGACGGCGTCGGGACCGAGGCCGTCCGCGACGTCTCCCTCCAAATCCACGACAAGCCGGGCGTCGGCGAGATCGTCGTCTTTCTCGGCCCGTCGGGCTGCGGTAAGTCGACAATTCTCAAGGCGGTCGCCGGGCTCCTCCCGCCGACGAAGGGGTCGGTTGAGATCGATGGCAAGCCGGTCGACGGCGTCGGTCGGGACCGCGGCATGGTCTTCCAGGCCTACACGTCGTTCGGGTGGCTGACCGTCCGGCAGAACGTCGAGTACGGGCTGAAGCTCCAGGGGGTCCAGGCGGCCGAGCGGAGGCAAAGGGCGGAAAAGGTCCTCGCGCAAATTGGCCTCTACGACTTCGCCGACCGGTTCCCGAAGGACCTCTCCGGCGGAATGAAGCAGCGGGTCGCCATCGCCCGGACGCTGGTCAACCGGCCCCGGGTGGTCCTGATGGACGAGCCGTTCGGCGCCCTCGACCCACAGACCCGCTGGGGCATGCAGGGCCTGCTCCTCGACGTGTCGAAGAGCGAGGACAACACGATCCTCTTCGTCACGCACGACGTGTCGGAAGCGGTCTACCTCGCCGACACCGTCTACGTCCTCTCGGCTCGCCCCGCGAGGATCCTCCACCGCGTGGAGGTCCCGGCGTTCGAGGAGCGGAATATCGCGCTGAAGTCATCGTCCGAGTTCCGCGCCGTCGAGAAGAAGCTTCTCGACCTGATCTACTCCTCCCCGCTGGTCGCGGACATGAAGCCCTGACAGTGCCCCAGGCGACGAAGTCGGTAACGCCCGCCCCTCCGGCGACGGAGAGACGGTCCGAGGGGACGGTCGAGAAGGTCCTGGACGCGTCGCTGCCTGGCGGACTGTCGGCGGCCGCGCGGACCGGCCTGCGCGAACAGGCCCGCCAGACGTCGTATCTGAAGCTGGCATTCTCCAACCCGTACAACATCTCCCTCCTCGCCGGCGGCCTCGCCGCGTCGGCGATCACGCTCAATCCGATCCCGGCGGTCATCGCCCTCGGCCTCGAAGGGCTCTGGCTGCTGCATGGACCCGACAACCTGGCCCTTCGCCGTCTCGTCTGGGACCCGAAGATTGACGCGGACAGGAAGGCCAGCGATCTGGCTGATCGGCAGGCACGGATCCGGACGCTCGGGGACCAAGAGCGCTCGCGTGTAGAGGCCCTGTCGTCCCGCCGCAGGGAGATCGGGAACCTCGCGGCCCAGAACCCGTCCTTCACCGGAGAGCTTCTCCGGACCGAGCTCCTCAAGACCGACCGCCTCGTCGACGCGTTCATAGACCTCTCCCTGACGTGCGCGCGGAACGAGGCATACCTCGGGTCGGTGGACGACCGCGCGATGCAGCGCGACGTGGACAGGTACGCGGCGGCGGTCCGATCCGGCGCTCCGGACGACCCGCGGACTACCCTCGCCCAGAAGAACCTGGCGATCGTCCTGAAGCGCCAGGAACGGATGAAGGAGATCCGGCGGTATCTCGGCGTCGCGCGCGGACAGCTCGACCTGATCGAGAACTCGTTCCAGCTGATCGCCGACCAGATCATCACGATGCAGTCGCCGCAGGAGCTGTCGGGACAGCTCGACGAGCTCCTGAACGGCGTCGAGGCGATCCGCGAGACCGCCCGCGACACCGAGGCCCTTCTCGGGCCCGGCGACAAGGAACTGTAGAGGATTCCGATGGCCGATCCGCGTTCCCTCCCGGCGTGGGCCGACGACCTGCGCCGCCGCTACCTGCGGGGCGAGTCGTCGATCTTCCTCCTCCACGGCAACGTCTTCGACCTGGTCCTCGACGACGGGAAGCTCCGGCCCCTGACGGAGTTCCTCACCGACACGCTCCTGAAGGAGTCGCGTGACACGATCGCCGTCTACAACCTGGCGACCGGCGTCCGGTTCCCGAAGAAGGCGAAGACGGTCGAGACCCAGGCGGCGCTCTTGGCCGAGACGGAGAAGGCGAAGGTTCTCGTGGGCCTCGAGCGGCTCCTCATCACGTCGGCCAAGGTCGGGGTTGTCCTCGAATACGCCGAAACGCTGGCCCCGGCGGGCGACCTGTCGTTCCAGGCCGACTTCGACCGGTCGGCGATCGTCACGCTCCACCGCTGGTCTTTCCTGCCTCAGATCGAATCGGGCGACAACGTCGTCCTCCTGATCGCGGAGAACCTCTCGGAGCTCTCCCCGAAGCTCGTCTCCAACCCGAAGGTCGCGGTGGTCGACGTCCCGATGCCCGACCGCGATACGCGGAGGAAGACCGTGCTCGTCGCCGACCCGCGCCTCTCCGACAAGGACGCCGACCGGTACGCCGACGTCACCGCCGGCCTCAAGTCGGTCCAGATCGCCTCCATCCTCGCCCCGCCGCCCCCGTCAGAAGAGGACCAGGCCGAGCGAGAGGCGTTCATCGCCGGGATACTGGGAGGTAGCCCGGACACCGCGGAGCGGGCGAAGAAGCTGGCGGCGCTAACCGCCGGTCTGAACCGCGACGAGATCAAGAAGCTTCTCGCCCCCGGTGCCGCCGAGCCCTTTCCGACGGCCGAGAGCGCGGCCGAGCGCTCCCGCCGCGAGATCGATCGCCTGATTTCGAAGCGGAAGCGGGAGATCCTCGAGCGCGAGTGCTTCGGACTCGTCGAGTTCGTTGTCCCCGACTACGGCTTCGAGGTGGTCGGCGGGATGGAGGAGGTCAAGCAGGACCTCCTTCTCGTCGCCGCGAACATCCGGGACGGCCGCGTCGCCCGGGTCCCGATGGGGATCCTCTTCACCGGGCCGATGGGGACCGGAAAGACCTTCGTCGCCGAAGCGTTCGCGAAGGAGTGCGGCCTCCCGACGATCAAGCTGAAGAACTTCCGGTCGAAGTGGGTCGGGGCGACCGAGGGAAACCTCGAGAAGATCCTGACCGTCATCAAGGCGATTGGGCAGGTGGTCGTCATCGTCGACGAGGGGGATCGGGCGTTCGGGAACACCGACGGCGAGGGGGACGGCGGGACCAGCTCGCGCGTCATCGCCCGCATCAAGGAGTTCATGTCCGACACGTCGAACCGGGGACGGATCCTCTTCCTCGTCATGACGAACCGCCCCGACAAGCTCGACGTGGATCTCAAGCGGGCCGGCCGCCTGGACCGGAAGATCCCGTTCCTCTACTCGCAGACCCCCGAGGAGGTCGAGAACGTCGCCCGGGCCCAGGTGCGGAAGAACAAGGTGAAGACCGACGTCGACTTCCCGTCGATCCGGGACGGGTTCGGGAAGAAGCTGGTCGGCTACTCCAACGCCGACGTGGAGGCGGTCGTTCTCCTCGCGAACGACACGGCCGCCCGGGAAGCCGACGGCGACGCACCGGTCAAGGCCGAGCACTTCCTCGCGGCCGCGGCCGACTACTTCCCGAGCCGCGACGTGGAGCTGCTGGAGTACATGGAGCTGCTCGCGGTCTTCGAGGCCTCCAGCCGGCGGCTGCTTCCCGCGAAGTACGCGAACATGACTCCCGAGGAGCTCGACGCGCGGCTCCGGCTCCTGCGGGCGACGGTCGGCAACCGCCGATAGTCAGTCGTCCAACCTGGCGGTCGTAACAGCCACCATCAGGGTCTCCTCATGGTAGGCGAGGATCATCAGGTACCAGGTCCAGACCAAGAGGAGCGGGAGGTCCGGGTCGTGCCAGGCCGTGTGAAGGATCTCCACGTCGGCCTCGGTCCGGAAGAGATCCTTCACCGACATGCCGTGCTTGACCGTGTGGAACAGGGCGAGGATGAGGCCATCGGGCCGGACGATCTGGGCGCTCGGGCCGAAGAGAGCCCCCGGCGTCCACCGCGCTGCCCGCCCGCTTGGAAGCGCGAAGGTGCCTCCCCCGCCCCAGACCGGCGAGAAAACGGCGGCGTCCTCGAGCGATCCGGGCGTTCGCGCGGTGACCCGGGGGTTGAGGAAGCCGACCCGTTTGAACGTCCAGGTCCCCGCCGCGGTCTCCCCGGTGGCGAGCGTCCCAGAGGCCCGCTCGATCCGGAGGCGCGCGTGGAGACGATCACCGTCCCTCAGCTCGAACAGGCGTTGGTGGATGTCCGGCTGGGTCCACCGGAGGTTTCCGTGGGTCGGGTCGAGCGGCGTGAGCATCGGGCGCTCCCTTCCGCCCATTGTCCCAGAGAACAGGGGAGCTGGAGCGGGTCGTCCGGGCCTGCGTCACAATAGTGGCATGCGGCTGCCTCCCCTTGTCCGGGCACTCCGGCCCGAGCAGTGGACGAAGAATCTCTTCGTAGCCGCTCCGCTCCTGTTCGGAAAGGCGATGACCCAGCCCGTCTCGCTCCGACAGACGGCGGTGGCGGCCCTGGCCTTCTGCGCGACGTCTTCGTCGATCTACCTCCTCAACGACCTCTTCGACCGCGAGGCCGATCGCCTCCACCCGGTCAAGAGAAACCGTCCGATCGCATCGGGAGCGGTCTCCGTCCCGGCGGCCGCAGGTACCGCGCTCGGCCTCCTCGTGGGCGCGGTTGCCGCGGTTTTGGTCTGGTCTCTCCCGGCTCTGGCCCCGATGGCGATCTACGCGGCCCTCATGGCCCTCTACTCCGGCCTCCTCAAGCAGGTTTCACTCCTCGACGTTCTCGTAATCGCTGGCGGCTTCGTCCTGCGGGTCGTCGCGGGGTCGCGCGCGGCAGGAGTGGCGCCGTCGCACTGGCTCCTCCTCTGCACGTTCTTTCTGGCGCTCTGCCTGGCCCTCGGCAAGCGCCGGGGCGAGCTGATCCTGGTGAACGGCGGCGTCCGTCCGTCCCTCGAAGCGGTGCCGGTCGCGATGATCGAGTCGTTCGAGAACATCGCGATGGCGGTCACGATCGTCTGCTACACGATTTACACCGTCGCGCCCGAGACCGTCGCGTGGTTCGGAACCGACCGCCTTCTGCTGACGGTCCCCTTCGTCGTTTTCGGTCTCTTCCGGTGGCGGCTCCTGGAGGCCCGCGGGGGCGGGGAGGATCCGTCGGGGGACCTCTTCCGCGATCCGGGCCTCGTCGCCACGATCGTCCTCTGGGGCGTCGCCTGCGGCATCCTGATCTACGTGGTGCCGTGACGACAACCGCCGGCGAGCCCCCGACCCGGCTGCTCATCCAGCGGTCCCTCCCGGACGGCCGGATCGAGTGCGAGGTTTGCCCCCGGTGCTGCAAGCTGCGCGAGAAGCAGGACGGGTACTGCCGCTCCCGTGGGCGCCGGGGAGACCAGATCGTCACGCTAGCGGCAGGCCGGACGAGCGGCCTGGCAATCGACCCGATCGAGAAGAAGCCGCTCTTTCATTTCCTCCCGGGGACGCCCGTCCTGTCGTTCGGGACCATAGGCTGCAACCTCGGGTGCCGTTTCTGCCAGAACGAGGGGATCACGCGCGCCCGCGTTCGCCCCGAGCGGCTCCGGGAAGCGCCGCCGGACCAGATCGCCCGGGCCGCGTCGGTGCTCGGGTGCCGGAGCGTCGCGTTCACCTACAACGATCCAGTCGTCTTCTTCGACTACGCCATCGACGTGGCGAAGGCGTGCCACGCGCGCGGGATCCAGACGGTCGCGGTGACGGCAGGGTATGTCTCGCCGAAGGCCCGCGCGGAGCTGTTCCACCACATCGACGCGGCGAACGTCGACCTGAAGGGTTTTTCGGAGGAGTTCTACCGGAAGATGATCGGGGGACACCTGCAACCCATCCTAGACACCCTGTTGTACCTCCGCCGGGAGACCCGGGTCTGGCTCGAGATCACGAACCTGCTGATCCCTGGGGTCAACGACTCCACGGCCGAGATCGACATGATGACCCGGTGGATCGGCGAGCACCTCGGCCCCGACACTCCGATCCATTTCTCCGCCTTCCACCCCGCGGGAACGCTGACAAACCTCCCGCCAACGCCGATCGCCACGCTCGTCCGGGCTGCAGAGATCGCCATCGAGAGCGGTCTTACGTACGTCTACATCGGGAACGTCCGGAGCGACTGGGAGAGCACCCGGTGCGCTTCCTGTGGGGAGCTGCTCATTGAGCGCGACGGCTACCAGATTCGCACCTGGAACCTCAAAGATTCGGGGCGGTGCGCCTTCTGCGGGGCCAGGTGTCCCGGTCATTTCGAGCCCTCGGCCGGTACGTGGGGGGCGCGCTCCTTCCCAGTGGACCTCGAAAGGGTCCTTCGTTGAACGACCGGGCAACGGCGAGCGTCCCCACAAGAAACGCTGGGCGCCCCTAAAATCCGGGCCCGACGAGGGGGAAGAAGAGATGAAGGACGCGGCGATGACGGGCGCGGCAGAGCGTCGGTTGGTAGGGCCGGAGGAGAGGTAGATGGCGCCCTTCGACACCGGACTGACGAGAGCGGCGGGAATCGAGATCCCGCTGATCTGCGGCGCTATGTATCCGTGCAGCAACCCCGAGCTGGTCGCGGCCGTCTCCGAGGCGGGAGGTCTCGGCGTCGTCCAGCCGCTTTCGCTCGCGGTCGTCCATGGACGCAGCTTCCGGGAGGGGATGCGCCGCATCCGCCTCCTGACGAAGAAGCCAGTCGGCCTGAACGTCCTGACGGAGAAGTCGCTCTCGCGCGTCTACCGGAAACGGATGGAGCGATACGTCGACGAGTCGCTCGAGGAAGGCGTGAGGTTCTTCGTCACCGCCCTCGGGAACCCGCGGTGGGTCGTCGAACGGGTCAAACCGCTCGGAGGGGTCGTCTTCCACGACGTCGTGGATCGTAAGTGGGCGTTGAAAGGCCTCGAGGCGGGAGTGGACGGCCTGATCTGCGTCAACCGCCGGGCCGGCGGCCACGCGGGGTACCGGGAGCCGGAAGAGCTCTTCACCGATGTCGCTGACCTCGGCGTCCCGCTCGTCTGCGCCGGAGGCGTCGGCGACGAGCGGGCGTTTGCGGCCGCGCTGCGGACCGGGTATGCCGGTGTCCAGATGGGGACTCGCTTCATCGCGACGGACGAATGCCGGGTCCCGGAGGAGTACAAGCGGGCCATCGTCGCCGCCGGAGAGGAAGACATCGTCCTGACCGAGCGGGTCACCGGAGTCCCCCTATCCGTTATCCGGAATGAATACATCGACCGAGTCGGGACGAAGGCGGGGCCGGTCGGCCGGCTTCTTCTAAAGGGAAGAAAAACCAAGCACTTGATACGTGCGCTCTATTCGGTCCGCTCTTTCTGGCAGCTGAAGAGGGCACTCCGGGAGGGGAAATCGACCAAGGACTGCTGGCAGGCTGGACGGAGCGTTGCGGGGGTCTCCGCGATCGAGCCGGTGGCGACGATCATCGGTCGATTTGCGGCCCAGGCGCCTTGATTATTTCCTCCAAAAGGCCCAAATCTTCTGGGATGTCATTGACCATTGAATATGGGTCGGAAAAGAAAAGGGTCGGGCGACCCAGGGATGGCGACCCCGACGAGACGCGGAAAGAAATCCTCCGCGCGGCCGAGCGAGCGTTTGCGGCCGCCGGATTCTCCGGAGCCACGACGCGCCAGATTGCCGGGGAGGCCCGGGTCAATGTCGCCACGCTCCACTACCACTTTGGTGGCAAGAAGGGCCTGTACCGGGCGGTCCTGGCCGAGGTCGCCCTGGGAGAGCTTCCGCCTCTCTCGGAGGCGGGAAGCCCGACCGATCGGCTTCGGCGGATGATCGGGGCTCTCTTCGACTTCACGGCGAAACGGGTCTCGCTCCCGCGCCTCGCGCTCCTGGACGATCTTGCCGGTCCGGTCGACGACACCTCCGAGCCCCCTGTCGAGGATCGTCGCATTGGCCTGATGGGCAGCGCCGTCCGCTCCAGTCGAAACGTAGGGGGGGCAGTGAAGGCGGGACCGAGCCTGCCGCCGGACGAGGCGGCGCGGCTGATCGTCCGGATGATCGACCTGGCGCTGGTCGACCCGCCTGGAAAGGACGCGCCGGCTGGGGCGCGGGACGTGGGGACTGTCCGCGAATCGGTTGTGGAGGCCGCTCTCAGGATCGCTGGCGTCGTCTGAACCCGAGCGACAGTATCCCCGCGTTGACCGCCGTCCCCACGAGGACGGGATCGATTCCCCTCATGCGGAGGAGATGCGCGGCGACCGCTGTCCCGCCCCCGAGGATCATCGCCGTCGCCGCATAGCGGCCGTCGACCTGGAATCGGCGAGAGAATCCGGCGAGCGTCGGCAGGATCAGCCCAGACGCGAAGATCGTGTACCCCAGCCGGAATGTCTCGAGGAGGTCCCGCAACCAGAGGGCGACCAGGAGGCCGAGGAGGCCGTGGAGCACGACGAACATCCGGAGGCGGCAAGGACTCGGGCATCCCGGTAGCAGGTCGTGGACGGTCGCTCCCGCCGCCGAGAGGAGCACCGAGTCCGACGAGGACTGCATCGTTGCGATCATCGCCACAAAGAGGAGCGGAGCGAGCGCGGGACCGGAGAGCAGCAGGACGGCACGGGGGAAGAGGCTCGGGCCGCCAGGCTGACCCGCCGCGACCCCGGCGAGCGCGATCGCCGCGACCGCAAGACCGAACACGAGCTTCGAGGCAGCCGCCCAGAGCGTCGCGACCCGCGCCGTCGCCTCGTCCCTCGCCGAGAGGAGCTTCGACCAGACGTCGCTTCCGACCGCATGGGGCAGGCCCACGAGGACGAACAACGCCGCCACGTCCTTCGGCCCCAGCGTCGCGCTGAACGGAAAGGACATCAGCGGGACTGGCAGGCCAGTCTTCCCCAGCGAGACGACCGCCGAGGGGAGAGCGATGCCGAGGAGACAGAAGACCATCAGCCCAAACTGGAGGAGGTCTGTGCCGACGACGGCTCGCTGTCCCCCGAGCGCGGTGTACGCGATGAAGATCGCCGCCGTCGCGACGAGGACGGCCTCGCCGGGCCAAGAGGTGGCGGTCGTGACGACGGTCTCGGTCGCCTGCGTCAGTAAGGCGAACCAGACGATCTCGGCGAAGACGATCAGGATTGCAGCGACCCTTCGAACGCCAGGACCGTACGACCTGCCGATCACCTCGGCGAGCGTGAGGGCACCGGTCGCGCGGACGCGGCCGGCGAGGGCGAGGCCCAGGAACGCGAGGCCCCCGACGCCGGCGAGGTCCAACCAGAGACCGCTGAGGCCGTTCGCGGCCACCAGCGCCGCCAGGACGAGGGTGGTCGAGCCGCCAATCGTCGTGGACGAGAGCGCGGCCCACGAGGAGAGCCGGCCGAAGCGTCGGTCGCCGACCAGGAAAGCCTCCGGGGAACGGGCCGCCCGCCGGGAGACGAGGGTGCCGACCGCCAGGACGGCGGCGCCATAGGCCACGAGCGCGAACGCGAATCTCAAGCGCCCGATGATAGGGGGACCGCTGGCCCGGGTTACGATGACGCGGTGACGAAGGCACCGCCGGCGAAGACCTTTTCCCTAGGCGAGGCCCAGGGGCTGCTGGCCGCGGTAAGGGAGCGGACCCGCCGCGCAATGGAGGAGGTCCACGCCCTGAGCCTCTCGGCCGACGACGAGGACCCCGATGGGGCCGAGACGACCGAGGCGTTCCGGGAAGAGGCGACCCGGATCCTCGCCGAGTGGGCGCGGGACGTGGAGTCGATGGGGGCGGAAGTGAAAGGGCCGTGGCTCGTCGACTTCGACTGCGGCGCCGGCTATTACTGCTGGAGCTGGCCGGAGGAGTCCCTAGATTTCTTCCATGGCTACAAGGAAGGGTTCGCGGGCCGGGTGCGCCTCCAGTAGCCGCTCGACGAACGCGTGGCGCCGGGATAGAGGTATGCGGGAACGAGAGGAGCCTCCCGACGATCTGGACGAGATCCTCGACCGGGCCTTCGCCGGGGCCACGAACCCCGACCGTTTGGCCGAGGAGGTGAAGAGGGACGTCGAGACGAGCGTCGGGGTGGAAAGCGCCGCGGAAGAGGCTCGTTCTCCGTCCGCGGTGACGGGACCGATCCCGGTCTCGGCCCCGTCGCCCGGCGCATCGCAGGGCTTCTCCATCGCCTCCCGCGGATTGCGGCAGGCCGGAGACCCCTCGAGCATCGTCGAAGCGCTCACGGTGGGGATCCTGATCTCCGACAACGATGGAGTCGTGACGGCGAGTAACCGTTCCGCACGGCGGATGCTCGGTGTCTCCGAAGGAACGATGGCCGGGGTCCGGGTTGCCGAGCTGTTCGCGACGGCAGATCGGAACGCCTTTGCCGCCCTTCTGGAGAGCGCGCTCCACGGCCGGGGCGCGAAGGAGATCGACCTGGTCGCGAACGGCCGGCAGGGACCCGTGGCCGTCCGCGTCGCGGCAAGCGGGCGGTTCGACGGGGACCGCCGGCTGAAAGAGATTGTCTGGTCGTTCCGGGAATCGGGTCCCACCGACCCTTCCATCGAAGTCCGGGTCCTGCAGGCGAGGACCGACCTACTTGCCGAGCTCGGGCTGGAGCTGGCCCGTGAGATCGGTCCGATCGGGCTCTGTCTCTCCGAGGCGTTGCTGGGTGCCCAGCAGATCCTAGACCAGTCGGGTGCGCACGGGACGGTCGCCGACCAGCTACGTGCCCGGATCGCCGACGCGTCCTCGGGATTGCTCCGCCTCGACCAAGCGGCCTCCGAGCTGGAGCGATTCGCCTCCGTCCCCCCGCTGAAGGTCGAGCCGGTCGACCCGTCGCTCCTCCTGACCCGCGCAGAGACCCTTCTTGTGCGTTCTCTCCGGGCGAACCGGATCCGGGTTCGCAACGACATGGACGACCCTCCGCCCAGAATCCTCGCGGACGCGGCACGGCTTACGGAGATCTTCGTGAACCTGATCCGGAACGCCCGAAACGCGATCCAGTGCCGCTACGGCGAGGAGGGGGCCGACATGACCGGAGCCGACCGCCGGCTGATCGTCGTCGAGTCGTTCGTGAAGCCGCCCTGGGTGATCCTCTCGGTCACGAACAACGGTGTCCCGATCCCGTCCTCCGAGGTCGAGCGCGTTTTCGTGCCGTCGGTCAGCCTGCGCGAGGCGCACCGCCCGTGGATCGGTCTTCCGGAGACCGCCGCGCTCGTCAAGATGATGGGGGGTGCGGTGAGGTGCCAGGCTCTGGAGGACGAAGGGACCCGCTATGTCCTGACCTTTCGGAAGGCGGACTGAAACGCCGCGAACCCCCGAGCCCCACGGAGGCCAGCACG
>CALFNC010000042.1 GCA_937902605.1 uncultured Acidobacteriota bacterium
CGGTTCGCCTTCGACCAGAGAATCCATGAAGTGGAACACGAGAAAGCGCGGCTTGCGCGAGAGGCGTTCCTCACCGGCAGCACGCCGACGGGGACGAAGCAGCTACGCCTGTCGCGCCGGAGCGAGGCGGCGGCGGGGACGGACGAGATGTTGGCGCGGGCCCGGGCCGATGCGACCGGGCCGAAGATCCTGTCGCCGGCCGGCCCGGACCCGAAGGAAGAGCAACCACTCACCCCGGATTCCGAGATGGCGAAGGTGCTGGAAAACGAGTTCAGGACGAAGGGCGACGTGACGACGATCCTGGAGGAGCGAAATCTATTCTCCGTCTTCCGCCTCGTGACTTCCGATGCCGGCGAATGGCTCGTTGAAGCCGTTCAGATTCCCAAACGTGATTTCGACCGCTGGCTCGACGCTGCGGTTAACGGGACAAGAAAGCCATGAAGATCAACCAAAGTCTGCTCGTAGCGGTCATGACTCTTTCGTCGTTCGACGTTCTTGCTCAGCCGACCGATGCTATCCAGAGCTGGATCGCGCCGCCTTTCTGGGCTCCTCCGAAGGCGGCTACAGAAGTAAGCGTCGAACGCGGCGGACGTGAAGCTCTCGCTTCAGGACGACAGGCTCTCGCCGCTGGACCCGCCGCGCTCCCCTTCATCGCGCTGCCCCCCTGCCGCCTCGTCGACACACGCCCCCAGTTCGTCGCGCCCCTGAAGGGCGGCTTCCTGCCCCAAGGCACGGTGCGTAGCTACACGCTGACAGGCGTCTGCAACGTGCCCGCCAACGCCCAGGCCATCTCCCTGAACGCCACGGTCGTCAATCCCGTCGGCCCGGGGTTCCTGGTTCTCTACCCTGAGGGTGGGACGTTCCCTCCTGTCTCGACTCTCAATTACCTCGGCCATGACATCGTCGTGAATGCTGCCGTCGTCCCCTTGAGCGCCTCTGGAGGCATCTCGATGGTGCTCGGCGTCTCGGGCGGCGACGTCATACTCGACACGAACGGCTATTACGCGCCAGCCGGGGTCTCGTCGCTGAACGCGCTTTCGGGCGACATTACGCTGTCGGCCGGAAGCAACGTGTCTCTGACCCAAACCGGTAACACGCTGACAATCGCCGCGGCTGGAGGAAGCGGAGGACCCCCGTCCGGATCGGCAGGCGGGAGCCTTTCGGGCGCGTACCCCAACCCGGGGATCGCCTCCGGGGCTGTCGGAGCGACGCAGCTCGCCAACAACACGGCTGTACGGAGCATCAACGGCGCGGCGCAGGATCTCGTGACGATTCAGGGGAGCGGAGACGTCACGGTCTCGACGGCGGGCAGCACGATCACTATCGGCGCGCCTTCGGGCTCGATGGTGCTCGGTGCGCCAGGCGACACCACGTTGATCGGGGCGGGGTATACAGAGATCGCTTCCACCCAGATCGATTATTGGACGGCTACGACGACAACGGGCGCCCCTTTGGCACGGGCCTACCACACGGCGGTTTGGACCGGCTCTAGGATGATCGTCTGGGGCGGGGAGGGTAATAGCGGGTACCTGAACGATGGCGGCCAGTACGACCCCGTCGGGAATGCCTGGACCGCGACA
>CALFNC010000043.1 GCA_937902605.1 uncultured Acidobacteriota bacterium
CTCTTTCCCTACACGACGCTCTTCCGATCTGGCTGAACCGCCACTCCGAGGCCGAAGCGGAGTTCCGCGCCGAGGTCCGGGCTTTCCCGGCCACATACCAGGCATGGGAGTCCCTCGTGCTCCTCCTCGCGGCCCAGGGCCGCCCCGCGGACGCCCGCGCGGCGGTCTCGGAGATGATCGCCACCGTCCCCGGGGTGGATTCGTATCTGTCCGCGATCCGGGCCCTCGCCGTCGTGGGCGACGCCGCCAGCGCCGCCCACTGGCAGCGAGAGGGCCTCGCCCGCTACCCCGAGGAACCGCGGCTTCGCCGTATGCCCCGGGCTGACACCCGTCGCCGAAGGGAGACCCTTTGATCCACGCGCTGAAATCCGGAATCGAGACGTCGGTCGCCACCGCCTGCCGGACGCTCTGGGGCGTCGACCCGCCCCGACTCGTCCTGGAGACCCCGCCCAAGGTCGAGCTGGGGGACATCGCCCTGCCGGTCGCCTTCGAGCTGGCCAAGATCCTCCGGCGTCCGCCCCGGAAGATCGCCGAGGAGCTGGCCACGGCGCTCGAGCTCCCCCCTCTGGTCACCCGGACGTCGGTTGAGGGCGGCGGGTTCATCAACCTCTTCTTCGACCGCCCGAAGATGCTGGCCGCGCTCCTTGCTTCGGACAAGCCCGGCGGACGCGCCGCGGAAGATGGCGGCAAGCTGATCATCGAGCACACCAACATCAACCCGAACAAGGCGGCGCACATCGGGCACCTCCGGAACGCCGTCCTGGGCGACGTCCTGGTCCGGACCTTCCGCCGCCTCGGGCGGCGGGTCGAGGCCCAGAACTACATCGACGACACCGGCGTCCAGGTGGCTGATGTCGTCGTCGGGCTGCTCCACGCCGGCGACCTCGAGGAACCGGAACGGGCGGAGGGTCTCGCGGCCGAGATCGAGGAGATCCTGGAGGCGTTCCCGGACGACCTCCCGGGAGTCGAGCCGCGCCGTCTCGGCGACCTCGCCTGGGACCTCTACGCCCTCGTCGGCAGGAGCTACGCCTCGAGCCCGGCGCTCGAGGAGCGGCGGAAGGAGGTCCTCCACGCCGTCGAGGGGGCGGCCCTCGGCCGCACCCAGGACGAGACGGCGGCAAATACGGCGGCGAGGGCCTCTCTTCTGGCCGAGGCGATCGTCCGCTGTCACCTGAAGACGATGGAGCGGGTCGGCGTCGGCTACGACGTCCTCCCACGCGAGAGCGACATCCTGGCCCGGCACTTCTGGTCGACGGCGTTCGAGCTCTTGAAGTCGGCGGGGGCGATCCACCTGGAGACGGAGGGGAAGAACGCCGGGTGCTGGGTGATGCGTCTCGAGGGAGCGAAGGACTTCGAGGGAATGGAGGACGCCGATAAGGTCCTCGTCCGCTCGAACGGGACGGTCACCTACACCGGGAAGGACGTCGCCTACCAGCTCTGGAAGCTCGGGGTCCTCGGGAAGGACTTCGAGTATGAGCCGGTCCCCTATCGGGACATGTTCGGCAACCCCGAGTTCCACGCCTCCGACGAGGTCTCGCCGCTCTACCGGACGCGCCGGGACGCAGTGGGCGCCGACCCGGAGGCCCGGGGGCGGTTCGGGGGCGGGACCGACGTGATCAACGTGATAGACGTCCGGCAGTCGTACCCGCAGAAGGTGGTGAAGGAGGCCGTCCGGCGCGCCGGCTTCCCCGAGGCGGCCGACCGGTCGGTTCACTTCGCCTACGAGATGGTTGCCCTGACCCCCGCCTCGGCCGAGGCGCTCGGCATGGAGCTGTCGCTCGAGGACCGGACGAAGGCGTTCCTGGAGATGTCGGGCCGAAAGGGGCTCGGGGTCAAGGCCGACGACCTCCTCGACCAGCTCGTCGACAAGGCGAGCGACCAGGTCCTCTCCCGCTCCTCTGGCGCGCCGGTCGAGATGGGCCGCGCCGAGGCGATCGCCGTCGGCGCTCTTCGCGTCTACATGACCCGCTTCTCGCGGAACAAGGTCATCGCCTTCG
>CALFNC010000044.1 GCA_937902605.1 uncultured Acidobacteriota bacterium
CGGCAGGGCGCGGCCGTCACGGCGAGGGGTCGAACTGCCACGGCAAGAAGGGACCGGACGAGTCAGTTGACGTGCCGGTCGGTACCGTCATCCGGGACGCCGACACGGGAGAGGTCCTCGGGGACCTGATCGCGGCCGGGGAGACGCTCCTCGTGGCCCAGGGAGGCCGCGGGGGGCGCGGGAACGCGTGTTTCGCCACCTCCACGAACCGGACCCCCCGCCGGGCCGAGCCCGGCACGGAAGCGGAGCAGAGGACGCTCGCCCTCGAGCTGAAGCTCCTGGCCGACATCGCCCTGGTCGGTTTCCCGAACGCGGGCAAGTCGACCCTCATCGCGGCGATCTCGGCGGCGCGGCCGAAAATCGCGGACTACCCCTTCACGACGCTAATCCCGAACCTCGGCGTCGTCTCGTGGGACCGGTTCCGGACCTTCGTCGCCGCGGACATCCCGGGGCTCATCGAAGGGGCCCATGAGGGACATGGCCTCGGCATCCGTTTCCTCCGCCACGTCGAGCGCTCCCGCCTGATCGGCCACCTGGTTGACGCCTCGGCCCTCGCACCGGAGGACTTGGAGGGGGACGCCGAGCGGGCCGTGTCGGTGATCGAACGGGAGTTGGAGGCTTTCAGCCCGGAGCTCGCAGCCCGCGAACGGATCCTGGTGGCCACGAAGTCGGACGTCACCTCTGAGGAGCAGGTCGCTGCCCTCCGGAAGGCGGCGAGGAGCCGCGGGGAGAAGTTCTTCTCCCTCTCGGGTGCCGCCCACCAGGGGCTGGACCCATTCGTCCGGTTCGTCGGGCATCGGCTCGAGGAGCTGAAGGCAGAGGGGGGAGCGTGACGGAGAGGGAAGCGGTCGTCCCTCGCCGGATCGCGGTCTACGGGGGGTCGTTCGACCCGATCCACCGCGGCCACCTGGAGCCGGTGGAGGAGGTTCGGCGCCGCCTAGGCCTCGACGCCGTCGTCTTCGTCCCCTCGTACGTCCCTCCGCACAAGCCGGCCGGGCCGTCCGCGTCGGCGTACCACCGCTTCGCGATGGTGGCCATGGCGATCGCCTCGTACCCGGCCTTCTTCGTCTCGGACTTCGAGGTGGACCGAGGCGGCACGACGTACACCGTCGAGTCGCTGCGGCACTTCCGGGCGATCCTGCCAGGGACGCAGGTCTATCTCCTGATCGGTTCCGACTCCCTGCTCGGCCTGCCGACGTGGCGGGCCTGGAGGGAGATCGTGGAAGAGTTCCCGATCGCGGTGGTCTACCGCGAGCCGGCGGGGCGCTCAGAGTGCCTGGCGGCGCTTCCAATCGAGCTGAAAGAACGGTTCGCCCCGGCCGGGGCGAACCCGGACGATACCCCGGAAGGGGCCTCGTTGTTCTGGGGTGGGAACGTACCGGTTACAATTTCCTCAACGTGGATAAGAAAAGCAGTGGTGTCCGGGGAGGGACTGGCCGGAAGCGTCCCTCCACCCGTCGAGACGTATCTCCGAAGGGAAGGGATCTACCAGCTCGGCTGAAACGCCCCGCGCGGGCGAAGAAGGGGGCCGCTCCGACCCCGCTCGTCGGCGCCGTGGACGCGCTGATCGCCGCGACGCTGGAGAAGGCTCCTCCCGTCTCCGAGCGAACCGAGCTACGCCGGGCGCGCGACGAGGAGATCGACGCGCGCGTGACGCAGCAGCTCAAGAAGAGCGTCGCCGCGCTCCTCGACCACAAGGCGGAGAAGCTGCTGGTCCTGAACCTGCAGGGGCTGACGGCGATGTCCGACTACTTCGTCGTCGCTACGGCCACGAACGAGCGCCAGACGCAGGCGCTCGCCGACGCGGTCGAGATGGCGATGAAGGGAGAAGGCCGCCGTCCGTACTCGATCGAGGGGTACCGGTCGGCGCGCTGGATCCTCCTCGACTACGGCGACGTCATCTTCCACCTCTTCCACGAGGAGGCGCGCCGCTTCTACGGGCTGGAGCGGCTATGGGGCGATGCGGCGGACGCCACCGCGGCGTTCTCGGGCTGACGCCTCCCCCCCGATCTTCGCCACACGCCATCGGGGCCTGGCCGAGGAGCTGAGGCGCCTCGGCCGGAGCCTCGACTCCGGCGTGACCATCCTCCTTCTCGGCGATCCGGGAACCGGCAAGGACCGGCTAGCGCGGCTCCTCCACGAACTGTCTGCCCGGGCTGCCGAGCCGTTCGTGAAGATCGACATGGGGGCTCTAGCGGACGACCTCCTGGAGAGCGAGCTCTTCGGGCACGAGAAGGGGGCGTTCACGGGAGCGGTGGCGGGGAAGCCCGGCCTCCTCGAAGGTGCCGGAGAGGGGACGATCTACCTCGACCGGATCGACGCCCTCTCCCTGCGTGGGCAGGGGAAGCTCCTCCGTCTGCTTGAGGAGCGGAACCTTCGCCGGGTCGGCGGGACCCGGAGCACGCTAATTCGGGCCCGCTTCGTGGCTTCGGGCCCCCCGAACCTTCCGCAGCGGGCGAGGAGCGGCCTCTTCCGTGAGGACCTTCTGTACCGCCTGGCGGTGATCACCGTCCGGCTCCCGTCCCTAACCGACCGCCGGGCGGACATCGTCCCGGCCTCTCGGGCGATTCTCCGCGCGGCGGGGGGGCCGGGCCGCCTCACGCCCGCCGCGGAGGCGGCGCTTCGCGCCCATCCGTGGCGGGGGAACTGGCGGGAGCTGGAGAACGTGCTCCTCCGGGCCGGCCCGGAAGCCCGATCGCGGGGGGCGGCGACGGTCGACGTCTCTCACCTGGCGCTCGTTGGCCCATCGGATCCGGAGGAGCTCGTCAGGGCCGCGATCCGCGCGGGGTGGACGCTGAGGGCTTTGACCGACTCCTACATCACGCTGGTGCTCGACGAGTGCGGCGGGAACGTCGCCGAGGCCGCGCGCCGCCTCGGAGTGGCCCGAAAGACCCTCTACGAGCGCCGTCGCGGGGTGGGGAGCTGACCGGCCAACCGACCCTCCGCCCGAGGGAGAGGCGTGCTATCCTCCGCCGCCTCTCCAGGTCGAAGCCGCTCAGGGAGATATCCAAATGCCTTCGAAGACCGCCGCTCAGCTAAAGACCACCGCCACCAAGAAAGATCTGACCGAGAAGGTCCGGAAGCGGCTCCTCGCCAAACGCGACGAACTGCTTGCGGATCTCGCGAAGAACCGAGAAGTCTCGGACGAGACAGTGGACGAGTCGGCGCAGGATATGGCCGACCGGGCGACCTCGTCGTACATGAAGGAGTTCGCCTACTCGCTCTCGGAGACGGACCGGAAGATCCTCCTGCTGATCGAGCAGGCCCTCATCCGCCTGGATGCGGGCACGTTCGGGACCTGCGTCCATTGCGGCCAGCCGGTCCAGGAGAAGCGTCTGGACGCCGTTCCCTGGGCCCGACATTGCCTCGACTGCCAGGAGCTCCAGGACAAGGGACTTATCTGACGCTGCGCGCCGCGCAGCGTCAGATAAAGTCCTGGCTACAGTGAATCAGGAGAACCCGGCCGGGTTCTCCTGCGGGCCTCCGGCCCTACCTCTCCTCGCCCCGAAGAGCCGTGCCATCGGGCTCTGGCTCGACCAGGACCCTAACTGAGGGGGAGAAGGCGCGAAGCGCCAGTATTCAGGCGTCGATCGGGTGGCTCGTCGCCGCACGACGCCGGAAGAATAGCTGGTGCGTGGCGCCAGCCTCGCGGGCCAAGGCTAGTGTCTTCTCCAGACCCCAGCCCGCCTCCGCGGGGGCGTGGGAATCCGACGAGAAGACGACCGGCACCCCCGCGGCGACGACCTTCCGTAGGAGCGCCGGGCCGGGGTAGACCTCGGCGACGGTTTTTCTGAGGCCGGCGCTGGAGACCTCAATGGCGACTCCCGCCTTCGCGGCGGCCTCGACGGACGCTTCATCGGCCGCCTGGGCTTCTGCCGGCCGGTGGTGTCCGAACTTCTTCGGAAGGTCGAAGTGGCTCATCACGTCGAAGAGGCCCGTTCCGCACGCCGTGGCGACCAGCCGGTAGTACTCGGTCCAGAGGAGGGCGCTCCCCTCGGTCTCATGCCGTTTCCCGGAGCCCGGCGCGTCGATCCAGCCCCCTGCCACGCGATGGACCGATCCCAGCACCAAGTCCCACGGGTACGGCTCGAGGAGCCGGCGTAGGTCATCCTCGAACCCCTCGGCGTAGTCGGCCTCGATCCCGAGGAGGACGTCGATCTGCCCGGCGAACTCGGCCCGGAGCACCTCGACCTCGGCGACGTAGCCGGGAAGCTCGGTCCGGGTCATCGCCAGCCCGGGGTCGGGATCGTCGCCAGGAAGGAAGTAGAGCGGGACGTGGTCGGTGAAGGCGATCTCGGTCACGCCCCGACCCAGCGCGGCGAGGACGTACTCCCGCATCCTGCCGCCGGCATGCCCGCAACGAGCGGTATGGTTGTGATAATCGGTCCTGATCATCGCTCGGGAGTTTATCCGGGACGAAGAGCCCGAGCCGGAGAAGGAGGCGCCGATGCCGATTAGGATCAACCGCGTCTACACCCGGGGTGGCGACAGCGGCGAGACCAGCCTCGTGGGGGGGCAGCGGATCGCCAAGGACTCGGTCCGGATCGAGAGTTACGGGACGGTCGACGAGCTGAACGCCGTCGTTGGCCTCGCGCGGACGGCGAACCGGACGGCCCCGGCCATCTCGGCCGGCGATCGGGCCCGGATCGAGCGAATCCTGGACCGGATCCAGAACGAGCTCTTCCACCTCGGGTCCGACCTCGCCACGCTGCCGGCGGACCGTCATCCGAAACAGCCGGTCATCGAACGCCGTCACGTCCAGGCCCTCGAGAAGACGATCGACGCGTTCAACACCGGTCTCCCGGAGCTGAGCTCCTTCGTCTTGCCGGGGGGAGGCGAGGTCAGCGTACTCCTGCACCACGCCCGGACCGTCTGCCGGAGGGCCGAGCGGGTCGTGACGACGCTGGCCCGGGACAAGGTGATTGGCGCCCAGTGTCTCATCTACCTGAACCGCCTCTCCGACCTCTTCTTCGTCCTGTCACGGTTCGCATCGCGCGCGTACGGCGAGGCGGAGACGCTCTGGGAACCGGCAGGGAGCCGATGACCGATCCGCTGGGCGGGACCGCGCCGCTCCGCCCTCATTCGACTAAGATCCGCGCCGTGGTTCCCCTCGACGCCGGCATCAGGGACCCGGAGACGGGACTCTACTCCCGCGTCTACTTCGACGAGGTCATCGGGCGGGAGCTCGAGCGGGCGAAACGTCACGGGTCCGCGCTGTCGGTCGTGTCGGTCGTCCTCGACCTCGGGGACCTGGAGACGGACTGTGACCGCGAGACGGCGCTCGATGTGCTCGCGGTGGCAGGGCGGGTCCTCGCGGCGATCACCCGCGACACCGACCTCGTCTTCCGATGGGAGCGTGACGAGCTCCTGGTCCTGCTCTTCGAGGCCGATGCAACAGCCTGCCAGAAGAAGACGGAGATGCTGAACGCCCTGTTCGGGGACTGGCGGGAAGGGAAAGGGCCGGTGGCCCGTCCCGTGCGGATCGGGATCGGAGCCGGGGCGCTCGAGGAAGGGCGGGTCTTCGCGGGAGTCCTTCAGGCCGCACGGGCCACGGCGCGGCGGGCGGTCTGACGGGCGACCGGTCAGAGGGCGAGTAGATCGACGCCGAGCCGGGCCGCGAGGGTGTAGAGGAGACGGACCGGGAGGCCAACGACGTTCGAGGGGGAGCCCTCGATCCCGTCGATGAAGAAGCCGGCGAGTCCCTGAAGGGCGTACGCTCCCGCCTTGTCGTCCGCTTCCCCGCTCTCGACGTACCTTCCGATCGTCGGGTCGTCGAGCGGGGCGAAGGCCACCTCCGTTACGTCCCGCCCGGAGACGAGAGCGCCGCGGTGGACCAGGGCGACCCCGGTGACGACCTCGTGACGCCGTCCGGAGAGCGCCCGCAGCATCGCGCGGGCGTCGGCCCGATTCGCGGGCTTGCCGAGCGCTCGTCCCTCCAAGACGACGAGAGTGTCGGCCGCGATGACCAGCGTCTCGGCGTCGCTCGCTCCTGCCGCCGCGGCGGCTGCTGCCGAGGCTGCTGCGGAGGCCTTCGTCC
>CALFNC010000045.1 GCA_937902605.1 uncultured Acidobacteriota bacterium
CCCCCGGTCGCCCAGCCCCCCGATGACCTCCTCGTAGAACCCCTTCCGTGCCACCGGGTCGAGCCCGAGGGTCGGGTCGTCGAGGACGAGAAGGTCCGGCGACGGGGCGAGCGCGAGCGCGAGAAGCGACAGGCCCTTCTGGCCCTTCGAGAGCCGACCGAACGGGACGTCTGCCGGGATTCCGAATCGGGCGAGACGAGCGGCGAGGCTCGCCCCGTCCCACGACGGATAGAGCGGGCGGCAAAAGCTCTCGAGGCCCCGCACGGTCATCAAGGGCGGAGCGTCCGGCTCCTCCGGCACGACCCCGACTCGCGCCATCAGCCGCGTGCGGGACGTCCACGAAGGCTCGCCGAGGAGCTCGGCCCGGCCCTCGTGCGGTGCCTGCTGGCCGAGGAGGACCCGGACGAGGGACGACTTGCCCGAGCCGTTTCTCCCGAGGAGCGCGTAGACGCAGCCGCGGGCCACCTCGAGCGCGACCCTCTCGAGCGCGACCATCGTCCCGTATCGAACCGTCAGCCCGTCGACCCTCAGGGCGGGGGTCGGTCCGTTCATCGTCCTTCTCCTTTCGGCCAGACATGCTTCAGCGTCTCGACCGCTTCGTCACAGGGGGTTCCCAGAATCACGGCCAGGCTGCCGTACCGGATGGCACCGTCCCGGAGGGTCTTCAGCCGTTCGGCGCGGGCGACCGGCGGTGGCGAGGCGGCGACGAAGGTCCCCTCGCCTCGGCGGACGGCGAAGACCCCGGCTTCGGCGAGGCGTTGGTACGCTTTCGCGACGGTGGCGGGGTTGACCCGCAGATCCGAGGCCATTTCCCGGACGGACGGGACGGCCTTTCCCGGAGCCAGCGCCCCCGACGCCACGAGCCGCCGGAGCCCCTCCTCGATCTGCCGCCAGATCGGGGCGGCCTCGGACGGATCGATGTTCAAGCCTCTCGTCATCTCGTTCTCCCGGTTCTACGGATGCGGTGGGGTGGTGTATTTGTGTATCGTGACGCTAATACAGTAGCTTCGCGCCGTTCCCTGTCAAGGGTCGGCCTCGCTCTCCTGGATCAGTTTCGCGACCGAGATTGGCGAAGGATAGGGGTTATCGGGGGCGGCACCTGAGCCAGAAACGAGAGGTCGGTCAGAGCTCTTGACGCTGCCGGGCTGGTCGTTCGGATTGCGGCAATGGTGGCGTTCTCGAGAGTTGGGGCGCAGGGCTCAGTGCCGGACAGCTTCGTGCCTGGCTCGGTCAGCACGCGAACCACCCAGGCGCCTCCTTCCAGGCGACTGCTCAACACCTCATGATTCGCTCGCACTCCCGCCAGGTCATTTCGGTGGACTCTCAGCTCCCAGACGCGCCCTTCCACGGAACCGACGAAGTCTGCGACGCGCCCGTCAAATCGGATTTGCCCCCGGTCCAACAACAGCAGGCGATCCGCAACAGCCTCGAGATCACTGGCGATATGGGTCGAAAGAAGGACCAGGTGTTCCCTCCCGTACTCCGCAAGCACCGATCGAAGCCCTTCCCGCGCGATGACGTCCATTCCCGCGGATGGCTCGTCGAGCACGAGGATGTCGGGGTCGCCCAGGAGCGCTCTCGCGACGCCGACCCGCTGTCGCGTTCCTCCGGAGAATTCATCGACGAGACGTTCCGCCTCTCCCTGTAGTCCGACAATCTCGAGGACCTGATCGACCTTGTCGCGCCGCCGCCGGCTGGCGGTGAGTCCGTTCTCGATTGCCCAGTAATCCAGGTACGCCCTCGCCGTGACGCCTCTGGGGACGTGGAAGTCCTGAGGCTGAAAGCCGATTCCGGGAGCTGTGGTCCTCTTGCATCGGCCGATCACCACCTCTCCGACGTCCGGGCTGATCGCGCCGACGATCAGCCGCATCAAGGTCGTCTTTCCCGCGCCATTCGCGCCCAGCAGACCGACCACCCCCGACCGGGCGCTCAGGCTGACTCCCTGAATTACCGGGCTCGAGCCGAAGCTCTTGCGCACATTTCGAAGGGAAAGGGAGGGGACGTCCCCCGCCTCCCGGCATCGGGGTGCAAGACGAGGAGGCACTCGCCCGGTGAGCAGCCGCTCCGGCATTCTGAGGCGTCGGACGACGATGATCAGGGTCGCGGCTCCCACGGCTGCGAGCGCTCCCATCCTCGAAAGCCACGGGACGCACCATCCGCCGGCATCCCAGGCATTCCACTCGGAACGAAAGATCGGATCGAAGAACGTCAGCGGTGCCAGGAGAGCCACCGTGAGGGCACTGGCAACGGAGACCGCGATCGGGCTCCTCAGCGTTACCGCCCATCCGACGACGATGCTGACCGTCGCACCCGACAAG
>CALFNC010000046.1 GCA_937902605.1 uncultured Acidobacteriota bacterium
GGACCGCCGCCAGGCGGGCGACCGGGGGGGAGGAGAGCGCTCCGTTTCTGGACGAGGGAGGGAACCGTGAACATCGGCATCCCGAAGGAACGCCGCCCCTACGAGTTCCGGGCCGGGATCTCCCCGGCCGGCGTTCGGCTGCTGACCGAGTCGGGGCACGTCTGTTACGTCGAGCGCGGGGCCGGTCTGGGGGCTGGCTTCTCGGACGAGGACTACGTCCGGGCGGGGGCGCGGATCGCCTACTCGCCGGAGGAGGCATGGGGACGGGCCCAGATGATCCTGAAGGTGACCCGCCCGACGGTGGCCGAGCTGGAATGGGTCGTGCCCGGACAGATTCTGATGGGTTTCCTCTACCTCGCCGCGGGGCACCCCGGGAAGGTGGCCCTCCTCGTCGAGAAGAATGTGACCGCGATCGCCTACGAACTGATCCAGCTCTCGGACGGCTCCCAACCCGTCCTCAAGCCGCTCAGCCAGATCGGGGGCCGGATGGCGCTCCACATGGCCGGACAGGCCCTCCGGAACGACAACGGCGGGAACGGCGTCATGCTGGGGAGCGTCCCCGGGGTGGCGCCCGCGGAGATCGTGATCATCGGCGGGGGGGTCGCCGGGGAGCATGCGGCGCGCGCCTTCCTCGGCGTCGGCGCCCACGTCACGATCCTCGACCGCGACCTGACGCGGCTCCAGTACCTGGCAGAAATCCTGCCGGGCCGCCTCGTCACGCTGGTCTCGCACCCGTACAACATCGAGCGGGCCTGCTCCTTCGCCGACGTCGTCGTTGGGGCGGTCGCTGTGCCAGGCGAGAAGACTCCGATCGTCCTGACGCGGGAGACGCTCCGCCGGATGCGTCCCGGCTCGGTCTTCGTCGACGTCTCGATCGACGGTGGTGGGTGCGCTGAGACCTCCCGTCCCACGACCCACCTCAGTCCGAGCTATGTCGAGGAAGGAGTCATCCACGTCTGCGTCCCGAACCTCCCCGGCGTCGTCGCCCGGACCTCGACCCACGCCTTTCTCAATGCGGCGTGGCCGTACATCCAGCGGGTCGCGAACGCGGGCGCCGACGAGGCGATCACGTTGGACCCGGCGCTGGCGCGCGGCGTCCAGACCCACCGCGGGGTTGCCGCCAACCTCCGCCACGTCGAGTACGTGAAGAAGTAGGGACGGAGGCGACCATGAGCTGGATCGACGCCTACCACGACCGGATCACCTCCGCCGACAAGGCCATCGAGGCCATCCGCCCCGGACAGCGGATCTTCATGACCGGCAATTGTGCGGTGCCGAAAACGCTGCTGGCCGAGCTGGTCCGCCAGGCGCCCCGGATGACCAAGCCGGTGGAGATCTGCCAGGTGCTGACGATCGGGAACGCCGACTACGTCCAGCCGGGGCTGGAGAAGCACCTGAGGGTGAACACGCTCTTCATCAGCGACAACGTCCGGGCCGCCGTGAACGAGGGACGCGCGGACTACACGCCGTGCCGCCTCTCGGAGATTCCGCTCCTCTTCACGTCGGGGACGCTCCCGCTCGACGTCGCCATGATCTCGGTCTCGCCGCCCGACGAGCACGGGTTCTGTTCGCTCGGCGTCGAGGTCGGTATCTCCAAGAGCGCGGCGGCGAGCGCGAAGGTGGTCATCGCCGAGGTGAACCTCCAGATGCCGCGGACGCTCGGCGACTCGTTCATCCACGTCAGCCGACTCTCCCACGCCGTGCCGGTCGACTACCCGATTCCGGAGGTGACGATGGGGGCGCCGACGGAGCTCTCGAAGGCGATTGGCCGGCACGTGGCAGGGCTGATCGAGGACGGGTCGACTCTGCAGATGGGGATCGGGGCCATTCCCGACGGCGTTCTCTATTTCCTCAAGGATAAGAGGGACCTCGGCATCCACACCGAGATGTTCTCGGACGGCGTGATCGACCTCTACGAGGCGGGGATCATCAACAACGAGAAGAAGACGCTCCACCGGGGCAAGATGATCGCGGGCTTTCTCCTCGGGTCCCAGCGCCTCTATTCGTTCGTCGACAACAACCCGGTCGTTGAGCTCCACCCGACCGAGTACGTCAACGACCCGTACGTCATCCGGCAGAACGACAACATGGTCGCGATCAACTCGGCGATCGAAGTCGACCTGACCGGGCAGGTCTGCGCCGACTCGATCGGTCCGCGCCTTTACTCGGGGGTCGGCGGGCAGCTCGACTTCGTTCGGGGCGCAGCGCGGTCGAAGGGGGGGAAGCCGATCATCGCCCTCCCGGCGAGCGGGACGACGTCGAAGGGGGAGTCCTACAGCCGCATCGTGGCGATGCTTCGGCCCGGAGCCGGTGTCGTCACGACGCGCAACGACGTCCACTACATCGTGACGGAATTCGGCGTAGCGAACCTCTACGGGAAGACGATCCGGCAACGGGCGAAAGCCCTTATCGAGGTGGCCCATCCCGACATGCGGGAGGAGCTGTCCCGCAAGGCGCACGAGCTGAAATACATCTGACGCTGCTCTTCGCGGGCTGGGGTATTGTTCGAAGAGCGGCCAGGACAGGATCCTCGGCCCATTCTGGGAGGAGACGTTGAGAGTGCTTCCCCGAGTTTCTGGGTGGTGGATGTGGGTGTGCCTCGGCTTCCTGGCGGCGGCCTTCCCGGCGCGCCCGGAGCCGTTCTCGGACTCCGTGCAAGGATGGTCGGCGCTCTCGCTGCGGGAGTCGAGGCCGGTCCAGGGGGTCAAGCTCACGATCGGCCATGTGACCCTGACACTCGCCGCGGGGGACGCTGCCTACGTCGTCGCCGGAGGCGAGACGGTAGGTCTCTTCTTCCGCGGTGACGGGACCCTCGACTACATCTCCGCCGACCCGGTGGAGTTCCCGGTTCTCACCTACAACCTCCGGAAGAACACCGGACTAAAGGCTGCCGGCGACAAAGCGCTGGCGATCCAGGCCAAGCTCTCCGAGGTGCTCTGGCTGACGGGGGGCGTGTCGCTGCCCGAGCTCCCCAAGGAGGGAACCGGCTCTCCGCTCGCCGAGTCGTTCGCCGCTCACGTCAAGAAGTACGGCAAGGTGCAGGCGACGCCGATCGCGCACGAGTTCCCGGCGTGGCGGGCGAACGGTGCGGCGCGCCCGCTGGTCCGGGCCGAGGTGGTCTGCGGGGGAGACGAGCTCGTCTACGGGTACGACGGCCTCGATGCGAAGAGCGAGTCGCTCCTCTCGATCCGGAAGACCCCTCCTCGGGACCAGGCCCTACAGGACCGTCTCGAGCTCACCGTCCTCTCCGACCAGCCGGTGGGCCGCGACCGGCGCGACAACCTCCCGCCGCGCTACATCCTCACCGATGTCGACCTGACGGTCTCGGCGCCCGGGGGGAAGGAGGTTGCGATCACGGCGGTCGAGACCGTGCGATCCCTCGCCGACGGGACCCGGGTCCTCCTCTTCGACCTCTACGACACCCGGTTCGCTTGGACCAACGTCGCCCTGGAGCCGAGGCACCTCCGCGTCAAGGGGGTGTTCGACGAAACGGGCGCGGCGCTCGCGTTCGACCATCGGAAGGACGAGGTGGCGGTTGCCCTGCGGGCCCCCCTGTCCACCGGCGGTGTGGCGAAGCTCCGGTTCGAGATCGAGGGGGACATCCTCTTCCAGCCGCAAGGGGACAACTACTGGGAGCTGGGCGTCGAGCCGTGGTTTCCTCAGCCCGATCTTGCCGGTCAGTACTACACCGTCCACTGCACCGTGAAGGTGAAGAAACCGTTCGTCCCCTTCGCCCCGGGAAAGACGCTTCGCCGTGTGGAAGAGGGCGAGTTCAACGTCCTCGAGACCCGGATCGACAAGCCGGTCCAGTTCATGGTCGTCCTCGCAGGGAAATACGGGTACGAGGAGGAGACGAAGAACGGCGTCACGGTGCGGGTGGCGTCGTACGGTCGGAAGAACGACATGGGGATCAAGAAGCTGATGAACCTCACCCACAAGGTGATCGACTACTACGAGGGGTTCCTCGGCAAGTTCCCGTTCGAGGAGTTCAACGTCGTGGAGATCCACTCGTGGGGCTTCGGGCAGGCCCCGCCGGGCTTCATGTTCATCACGTCCGAAGCGTTCAACCCGATCGGAGACCGCCTGAACGAGCTCTTCTCGGGGGGAGTCAACGAGCGGTTCTCGCATGAGATCGCGCACCAGTACTGGGGGCACGTCGTCAAGATGTCGGGCCACGAGGAGCAGTGGCTGACGGAGTCGTTCGCCGAGATCTCCGCCGGGCTGTTCATCCGGGACCTGCGCGGAAAGAGCGACTTCGACGGCCTGAGGGCCGTGTGGAAGTCGCGGGCGAAGGAGTCGGCGGACTCGGCCCCGATTCCTTTGGCCAACCGGCTCCGGGCGGAATCGGACATGGCAACGGCGTCGCGGTACCGGACCTACCTCCTCTATTTCAAAGGGCCGTGGATCCTTGACGCCGTCCGTCAGGAGATCGGAGACGAGCAGTTCAAGAGGTTCCTGAGCTCGTGCCAGGCGACGTTCCGGTGGAAGTTCGGGAGCACCAAGAACGTCCAGGCGGTCCTCGAGGCGGTCACGAAGAAGGACTGGAAGGTCTTCTTCGACGACTACTACTGGGGGACCGGGATGCCGGGAAAGTAGCGCCGCTTCTCCGCCTCGACT
>CALFNC010000047.1 GCA_937902605.1 uncultured Acidobacteriota bacterium
AAAGCCGGGGACGACCTCGCGGCGGCCTGCGGGGGCCACCGTTCCGGTCCGCGCTGCGACGAGCTTCCCCCCTCTCTTTCCCGAGTCCTCGGCCCTTCGCTTGGCGCGTTTCTGTATCCACCAGAGGAGCAGCGGGCCGACCGTCAGGACGAGGACCAGCGTCCATGGGCTCTCGAGAATGCTCATCATCATCGACTCATTTCGCTCCGCATTGAAGACGACTCCACCGCAAGAGACAGGCTATCTCATTCGAGCCGGGCTCGGCCACTTGACAGAGGGTCTATTTTGAAGGGGATGCGTGGGTTGTTGAATTTGCGCCGGGGAGTCGTCTTCCTGATCGCCCTGGCGGTTGGGATGATGTCGTCCGCCGCCTTCACCTGCCCGCGCGCTGACTCCTGCCCCGGCATGGCGAAGGAAGCGAAGGACGTTCGTCACGCCTGCTGTGATGGGGACGGCCAGGGGCGACCGGCGCCGGAGAAGAGGAACGAGTGCCCTGGCGACTGCTGCCGCCCGGCCTCCGAGGCCCCTGTCGAGGTCGACGCCCTTCCCGTGCCGGTGACCACGGCGGACGCGGTCCTTCCGCCCGCGGTCGCCATCTCGGCTCCTTGGGATCCGGAGCCGGTCCCCGTCTCCGACACGAGCCCGCCCGATCGGCTCGACATCCCGATCTTTCTCCTCGGTTTGGCCCTCCTGATCTGACACCCCGTTAAGCTCTCTTCCGTGCCGCCGGGCTCCGCCTAGACGGCCTCGAAGTGCGTTACCGCGAGGTGTTTCGATGCGAATTCTCTCTCTGGCCGTCCTTCTTTCGATCGCCGTCCCGCTCTCCGCGCGGGGAGACGACGACTCCGAGCTGACCTCCCTGATCGCCGAGGCAGTCGAACGCAGCCCCGAGATCCGGTCGGCCCAGGCCACGGCAGCCGCCGTAGAAGCGCGGGTCCGGCCCGCTGGCGCCTTGCCCGACCCGATGGTCTCATTGAGCTACGAGAACGACGGGGTCTCTCCCTCGCTCGGTACCATGGAGATGACGCGGCTCCAGCTCATGGCGCAGCAAGCGATTCCGTTCCCGGGGAAGCTGCGCCTCGCCAGGGAGGTCGCACGCAAGGACGCCGAGCGGGCCGGGACCGTTCCGCAGCGGACCACCCTCACCATTGCCGCCTCCGTGCGTCGGGCCTACGCCGGCCTCCTCGAGGCGCGCGAGGGCGTGCGCCTCGTCGACGAGCAGGCCGAAACCTGGAGAAGCATCGAGGAGGTGCCCCGCGTCCGGTATGCCGCGGGGCTCGCAAGCCAGCAGGACGTCCTGCGGGCCCAGAGCGAGCGGACGCGTCTCCTTCAGCAGCGGCGCAGCCAGGAGGCTGCCGAGCAG
>CALFNC010000048.1 GCA_937902605.1 uncultured Acidobacteriota bacterium
CTCGTATTCTGGCGACGGCTCCTCACCATCCTTTCCAGGTTCATGAGAGCCGACGGGATGGCGGTCCTCGTCTTCGGGGGCGTCCTCATGCACGCACTGCTGCTCTACGGGCTCAACGGATTCGCGGACTCCAATCAGGTTTCGCGACTCTTCCACTTCCTGGCCTACGCGATCTTCGGGGTGCTGGTCTTCGGGGTTCTCGTGAGGTCGAACCCTTACCGATTCGCGTCCGCGGTCGCTCTGGCCGGGCTGGTTCAAGCGATCCTCGTGGCATACAGCTACGTCTCAGCCGACTACCGAAGCTGGCTGTCGGACCTCCTCGTCCAGAGCGGGAACATCCCGCTGACGACCGGGATACAAGCCCCGGGGTTCAGCAACTCCTCGGGCGCGCTTCTCTCGGTGAACCAGGCCGTGGCGGTCTTCTGCGCGCTGTATGCGGCGAGGCTTGCGGGGAGCGCGAAAAGCGTCTGGGCTCACACCGCGGCGGCCTTCGCCATCCTTCTCTCCACGCTCGTCGTGGGGCGGACGGGGCTGTTTCTCTCCATCGCATTCTTCGTCCTGTTCGTGGTCGTGAACCGGGGCCGTCACCGGACGGCGATCGTCACCCTGATGCTGATCGGCGCCACCATCGGGATCGCGGCGAGCGGGAATCTCGTGAGCCGGCTCAGCCAGGTGAACCCGGATGTGACGAACACCCTCGAGTGGGTGGTGGACATCGGACGCGGGAGGGAGTCGGCGCTCGTATCAGACCTCAGGAATCAGGGGTTGCCGACCTTGACTCCCCTCGAGGTGTTGGTCGGTACCGGCAGGGTTGCAGATGATGCCATCGGAAATACCTCCGGAAGCGATTCCGGCTATGTGCAGACGTACTTCGCACTCGGGGCGATTTCTGGCACGATCTTCTACGGGGCTCTCGCCTCGCTCCTCTGGCAGGACCTTCGCCGCTTGCGCGAGCGCATCGTGCTCGGGGCTCTCGTCGTCGCCATGTTCGTCGTCGAGGTGAAGGAGCCGTTCATCTTCAAGTACTCGCTCCCCTTCGTCGCATTCTCGCTTTGTCGCTTGGGCGTCCGCACAATAAGGATTCCGCATACGGCCATGGCTCGGGGAAGGCGGCGGGAAGTGGCCGGATGAGGCACAAGATCTTCCACGTCATCACCGGCCTCAACGCTGGCGGAGCCGAGATGTCCCTATACAAGCTTCTGAAGACGATGGGCGAGCGGAGCTTCGAGAGCCGCGTGGCCTCGCTCCTCGGAGATGGGTCGATCGGCGCGAAGATCCGCGCCCTGGGGATTCCCGTCTACGACCTCGGGATGCGCCGGTCGCGACCCTCCGCGCTGGGCCTCGGGAGGCTCGTGCACCTGCTCTGGCGAGAGCGCCCCGCCCTCGTCCAGACGTGGCTCTACCACGCCGACCTGCTCGGCACGATCGCCACGAGGATCATCTCCGTGCCCGCGCTTCTCTGGAACGTGCGGGCCTCGTACATGGACATGGGGAAGTACGGTTTCCTATCCGGGCTGACCGTCAGGGCCTGTGCGCGAATGTCGGGGCTGCCGCGGGCCGTTGTCGTCAACTCGGAGGCCGGAAGAGCATTCCACGAGGAGATGGGATACAGGCCAAAGGAGTGGGTGGTCATTCCGAACGGCTTCGACCTCGACGAGTTCCGCCCCGACCCGGGTGCGCGTGCCAGTGTGCGCGAAGAGCTCGGAATCGGCCCCGAGACTCCGCTGATAGGGCTCTTCGCCAGGTTCGACCCGATGAAGGACCACGAGACTTTCGTGCGGGCCGCGGGTCTGCTGGCTGCCGCCGGGACGGACGCCCGGTTCGTGCTTGTCGGCACCGGCGTCACGGAAGGAAACCCGGCGCTCTCCGCGCTCGTAAGCCGCTGGGCTCCGGCGGCAAGGATTCACCTTCTCGGCCCTCGCTCGGATATTGCCCGCCTCACGGCGGC
>CALFNC010000049.1 GCA_937902605.1 uncultured Acidobacteriota bacterium
GTCGAGACGCCGGCTCACTGTTTGCGGGTCCTCGTGCTCGGCGTAGATCCGGATGATCGGCTCGGTGCCGGAAAGGCGGTGGAGGAGCCATCCCCGGGTCCCGAACTCGAGCTTCAGGCCGTCCAGTCTGGACACGCCGGTGACCTTCTCTCCGGACCGGACGGCGGGAGGGCTGGCGCTGAGACCGTCCAGGAAGGAGCGAAGGACCGGCATCGGCAGCCTGAGGTCGCGGCGGCCGTAGGCCAGGGCGCCATAGGTCGCGTCCTGACGCGCCAGGAGCTGGTCGAACGTGAGGCCGGAATGAGCGATGGCCTCGAGGACCAGAAGAGCAGACAGCACGCCGTCCCGTTCCGGAAGGAAGAAGGCAACCCCGAGACCTCCGGACTCCTCCCCGCCGATCCCAACCTCGCCCGCGATCATCTTCTCGGCGATGTACTTGAACCCGATCGGAGTGACGTGCAAAGGGACGGAGAGGCGGGCGGCCACCCGGTCCAGCAGTAGCGAGGTCGAGAAGGTCTTCGCGATCCCCCCGCCGATCCGGCCCCGCTCGGCCAGGCTCTCGGCCAGGAGGGCGAGGATCCGGTGAGGGGTGACGAACGTGCCGTCGGGAGCCAGGACGCCGAGGCGGTCGCCGTCCCCGTCGCTCGCGAGGGCGATGTCGTACCGCTCCGTCCGGAGACGTTCGAGGGACGCCCCGAGGTGCTCCGGGATCGGCTCGGGGTGGACGCCCCCGAAGAGCGGGTCCCTCCGGCTTCGGAGACTGGTGACGCGAGTTGACCCGGTCGTCCCGACGATCTCCTCGAAGAGGGTTCCGGAGGCTCCGTGCATCGCGTCGAACAGGACCTTCAGCCCGGCAGCCCGGATTGCGGCGAGATCGACCGCCTGGCCGACGGCTTCAGCCCATGGGCCTACGAGGTCCGTCAGTGCGACGTCGCCTCCCGGGCGGTCGGGGAGGGGACGGTCGGCCGAGGCGGCAATCGCCGCGTACGTCGCCGGAGGGGCGCTGCCACCGAAGTGGGCCTTGACCTTCACGCCGTTCCACTCGAACGGGTTGTGCGATGCCGTGATCGCGAGGCCGCCCCGCAGACCCCTTGATTTCACATGCCACGACACACAGGGCGTCGGGGCCGGGCGATCCGAGAGGAGAACGCGGAAGCCCTTCCGGGCGAGCTGCTCGGCGCTCTGTCGGGCCAGCTCAGGGGAGAGGAAACGGGTGTCATACACGAGGGGCAGGGTCCAGGGGTCTCCCGGGTCGGAGTTCTCCGGGGCCACGTGCCAAGTGGCCATCGCGTCGATGACCCGAGCGGTCGATTCGAAGGTCAGCTCCCTCGCAATCCGCCCCCTCCAACCATCCGTCCCGAAGACGATCTCATCCCTCATCGCGGCGCGATTCTGCGGCACGCTCGGGGCGGACGGCAAGCAACGTTTAGAATCAGTGCCCGGTGTACCTGAACGTACCGAACGGGCTGACGCTCTTCCGCATCTTCCTCGTGCCCCTCCTCGTCGTCCTTCTGCTGACGAGAATGCCGGCGCGGGAGTACTGGGCTCTGGGAGTCTTCCTCGTCGCCGCCGCCACCGACTTCCTTGACGGCTTCTGGGCACGCCGGTTCAACAAGACGACGACCCTCGGCGCGCTCCTCGACCCGATCGCCGACAAGCTCCTGATCTCAGCCGCGCTCATATCTCTCGTTGACCTCCAGGAGGCGGACGCCTGGGCCGTCTGCATCATCGTGGGCCGGGAATTCGCCGTCTCCGGGCTCCGGGCGATCGCCGCCGCCCATGGAGTCATCATCAGCGCCTCGAAGCTCGGGAAGGTGAAGATGGGGCTGCAGGTGGCCGGGGTCTCTCTGATGATCCTCGGGGCGAGACTGGACGACATCGGCCTCTGGCGGAAAACGGGCCGCGCCGCCCTCTACATCATGACGGCGATGGCCCTCGTTTCGGGGGTCGACTACTTCCGGAAGTTCTTGCCGCAGCTCCTGGAAAAGGAGCAGCGGGGACCCAAGGCCTAGGGCGGTCCCGGCCGGCGGATCCAGATCGCCTTATGGATCGGCCGCCCTTGGGCGAGGAACTTCACCTCATAGCTGGTCCCCGTCGTCCACTTCCCCTCCTCGTCCGCCGCCAGCGCCCGGAGGAGAGGTTCGGCCGAGAGGATCTCGACGATCGCGAAGAAGTAATCGGCGTGGTCCGACGCGATTTTGAGGTGAGCGCCCGGGCGGAGCGCGCGCACGGCGGCGGCGGCGAACTCGAAATCCACGACGCGCCGCTTGCGGTGTCTTTTCTTGGGCCACGGGTCGGGGAAGTAGACATGGATCGCGTCGAGCGACGCCGGGGCCAGGCGCGAGAGGACGAACGCTTTCCCGTCG
>CALFNC010000050.1 GCA_937902605.1 uncultured Acidobacteriota bacterium
TACACGACGCTCTTCCGATCTGATCTGCCGGCGAAAGGGACGGTCTACATGGTCGTGGAGGATCCTGCGAAGTCAGGCCTCCTCTACTGCGGAACGGAATTTGGCCTCTACTTCTCGCCCGACGGAGGCCGGCGGTGGGTCCAGCTAAAGGGCGGACTGCCGACGATCGCCGTCAAGGACATCGCGATCCAGAAGCGTGAGGGGGACCTCGTCCTGGCAACCTTCGGGCGCGGCTTCTACGTCCTGGACGACCTGACCCCGATCCGGAAGGCGACGGAAGAGCTCCTTGCCAAAGAAGCCGCGCTGCTCCCGGTGAAGACCGCCTGGATGTTCATTCCGAAAAAGCCGCTCGGCCTCCGGGACAAGGCGTTCCAGGGCGAGTCGTTCTTCACCGCGCCCAACCCGCCGTTCGGGGCCGTCATCACCTATTACCTCAAGGACGAGCTGAAGACGAAGAAGAAGGCGCGCCTTGCCACCGAAAAGAAAGTTGCGTCGAAGGGCGGCGACGTCTTCTACCCGACCTGGGACCTCCTCCGCGCCGAGGAGTTGGAGGAGGAGCCGGCGATCCTCCTGACCGTCACCGACCCGGCCGGGAACGTCGTCCGGCGCCTGACGGGTCCCGTCAAGTCCGGCTTCCACCGCGTCGCGTGGGACCTCCGGTATCCGGCCTCGAACCCTCCGGCGCCCTCCCGCACCGGCTCAGACGAAGACGAGGACCAGTTCCGCCCCGGACCGCACGGGCCGCTGGTGATGCCCGGGACGTACAAGGTGTCGCTCGAGAAGAAGGTGGACGGGACCGTCACGCCGCTCGGAGAGCCGGTCGAGCTCTCCGCCGAGATCCTCGCCACGGCGAGCCTCCCCGCCCCCGACCGGGCGAAGGTCCTGGAGTTCGAGCAGAAGACCGCCAGGCTCCAGCGCGCCGTCCTCGGGTCCGTGGAGGTGGCGAAGGAAGCCCAGAAGCGGCTCGACGGCCTGAAGAAGGTGCTCCTCGATACGCCCGCTGCCTCCCCCGCGCTTCTTGCGCGGACGCGGGAGCTAGAGCTACGGCTGAAGGGCCTCCAGACCTCCCTCAGCGGCGACCGCGTCCTCGCGAAGCACCAGGAGCCGGTGTCCCCCTCTATCGTCGATCGGGTCCAGAGCGTCGTCCACGGCCACTGGTCGACCACCTCCGCCCCGACCGGCACTCACCTCCGCTCATACGAGATCGCCGCGCAGGAGTTCGCACCGGTCCTCGAGAAGCTCAAGGTTCTCGTCGAGACCGACCTGAAGGACCTAGAGGCGAAAGCCGACGCCGCCGGGGCCCCGTGGACGCCGGGGCGCGTTCCCACCTGGAAGCCGGAGTAGGGAGAAGCCAAGGGGAGGAGTCTAGGCGACCAAGCTACCTCCTCCTGAGTCCCGGGGGAGCCACAGCGGCCAGCTAGGAATCCTTCCAATTCCTGAAGCAGCTTCAGCTCACGGACGCCCAACTGCGCGCGTTCCCGCTCTCCTCCGGACCCCGTTTCATGATCGATTGATAGCCGTCACGCGCACCACCTTTCGGGTATCCGATCTCCAGAATCTGACATCGCGGCACGCTGCTTGCGGAGCCCCTCTAGAGCGTTCCTCAGCGCTCTACCGAGGTGACAGATGAGAGACTTTCGGCGGAACGCGATCGCCCTTG
>CALFNC010000051.1 GCA_937902605.1 uncultured Acidobacteriota bacterium
GTCGCCCGGCGGCGCACGGCGACAGGCCTCGTCGTAGCAGTTGCGGTGCCGGATTCATTCTCGGGCGCGCTCCGGCGGGAGATGGTCACTGCACTTGTAGGGGCGCAATGGGAATTGTCGCCCTCCTGGACCCGGCGAACTCCTCTAGCCTGGGGGAGGAGAGAAGGGCGGCAAGCTTCTCACCCGGTAACGAGACGGTTCGAGCGGCGCCGTCCGGTCTCTAGCGCACGGTAGTCCCGGACCACTTCGCTTTGAGTCACAGAACCGGGCGCCTGAACGCTTTCAGGCTGCTCGAGCACCACTCCGGAGCATGTAGACCGTGCGGTTTGATCGCCGCTTCTCGACGGCCAGAGACGTTCGGTCCAGAAGACTCGCGCGCTGAGCCATTACTCCGGGGAGCCCTCATGGAAAAAGGTCGATTACTCGAACCTAAATCGCCGTCCGGACAACATGCCCGTCTACGGACCGTGATTGAGAAGGAAACCGAGGGCGTGGCTCTGGTCTCTACGCGTCACAGCCCCCCGGCAATTCGCATTGCCGCCCTACAGGTGCCGTGAATTCGTCCGTGAACTCGTCCATCAAGAAGGAAGATCAGCGTGCGATCTCGACCCCCGCTGGAGCGGACGGGCCCAAGGACACGGACTGCGGTAGGTAGAGGCCCTCGATCCAGACGATGCGCTGCTCAGCGACGACGGCGTCGAGGGCGCGGACGGCGGCGCGGAATTCCCCGAGGGTCTTGACGGAGCGGCCCCCGCCCCACTGGCCCGCCGTTTCCGGGGCTGCGCCCCCGGCCGTCCACACGACAAGCGGGACGCCAAGGTCAGCGAGAAACGACCGGGCGTGCTGCACCGGCCGCACGCTCGCGTCGGGGTTTCCTGTCAGGACGAGAACGACGGCGCGCGGATGCGACCACGCGGCCGTGGCGAGGCCTGCCGCCGCGACGGCGTCCGTGAGCCTCGGACACGTGGACCTCGTGTACCAGACGGCGGTGACACTCCCAAGCGCCTTGAGAAGCCCGTTCCCGAGTACGTGCGGCAGCGAGCGAGGGAACACCTCGTACGTCGTCTGGGAGCCTCCGGCAAATTCAGGGTACGCGGTGATCGTCCTGACCTCGGGATCGCCGTGCAGCTTGCCGATACCGAGGGGCAGGAACGCCAAACGGAGCAGGCGCTGGAAGGCGACCGGCCCGTCGGCGTCGAGAACGAACGCAATGGACGCCGCTCCGCCCTCGGTCGCCACGACCCGGGGAGTCGTCCCGTCCGCCACGAGCCAGCCCGTCATCTCCTTGGGCGCGGGGACCTTCCCGCCGGGGACGCGCAGAGCCACCGCCGTGAGCTCGCGGGAGGTCTCGTCGTGGGTCTTGCCACCGAACGTGATCTCCGCTTCTGTTCGTCCTCCGCGGCTGAGGTCGATGACAGCACGGAGGAAGTGAAGGCGCTCGGGTACGAAGGAAGGCAGCTCGATCCTGTGGAGATCCGGTGCGGCTAGCGGCCTTCCGTCGAACGAGACGGCCACGCGCAAGTGTGTCCCCCCGACCACGCTCTCGAGGTCGAGGCGCGCGAGTCTCCCGCTCCCACCCGAACCTGGGAGGAGGGCGAGGGAGGAGACTTGTTCGGGCCGGGGCAGGTTGACGAGCTGCCGCACCCGGCCGATCTCGGTGTCGCGCCCGTCGCGCGCCACCGCGTCGAGGTGGTGCGGAGCGGGCAGCGGGCCGAAATTGACCTTTAATTCCCACGGGGGCGAGCGGAGAAGCCCGACGCGCTTGCCGTCGAGGAAGATCTCGACGGAGCGATCGTTCTCCGGCACCGTCAACACGACCTCGCGCAGGCCAGAGACGATCCCGAGGA
>CALFNC010000052.1 GCA_937902605.1 uncultured Acidobacteriota bacterium
CGCCAGCGCGTCCCTTATTGCTGTCGCTGTCGCGACACCCTTATCTTTCCCGACCTGGCGCGCGAGACCCGGCACCTGCGGGTTGAAATCAGGGTTCTCCAGGAGGTTCAGCCGGACGACGGCTCGTTCTGCGATTTCGCGGCTCTTCATCAGCCGGGTCTGTGTCGGCAGGAACTCGGGGTTGTACCAGTCGTACGATCCCGCCCCGCTCCCGAGTTCGAGAGCTCCCCCCTTGTCCTTCTCGACGTTCAGCACCGTGGTCGCACGGAAAAGCGGCCGGGCCATGAAGCCGAGGATGGCCTCAACAACCAATGACACTACGACAGCAATCAGGATCACACGACGCCGCTTGACAAGAATTGCCAAGTATTCCGAAAGGTGGATCTCCGGCTGCTCTTCGGGTCCAGCTTTCGCAGGGACCTCTTCGCTTGTCATCAGAAAAAGGACTCCTTGACGATCACGACGTCGTCGCCCTTGAGAGCCGGGTCTGGATCCTTCCCGGACACGATCCTCTTGTAGTCGGCCTTAATCTCCACGTCCCTGCCGTCCGGTCCTTTTCGCTTGATCCGAATGCTTCCGCGGGCCGCCCGATCCGTCAGCCCCCCCCCTTTCGCAATGACCGAAAGGAGCGAGATCCGATCGTCACTGTCAAACTCCAGCGCCCCGGGGCTCTTGACCTCTCCAAGGCAGAAGATCCGCACCGTCGTCCGGGACGGCACATTGATGATATCCGACGGGAAGATCGGGATGTTCCATTTCGGCGACGACCGGACGAAGAGGTCGTCCGTGTCGATTTCGAGCCGCTCCGTCAGTCCATTCTCCGCGCGCCGCAGCACGTAGATCTTCCGCCCGGAACCGAAGGCCAGTCCTCCAGCCGCCGAGATCGCCTGCAGAAGATCCCAGCGCCCTGCAATGTTGAGCGACCCTGGTCGCGTGACGGCTCCGATGATCGAAACCGGCTTGTTGGCGAATTCCTTGATGACGACCGAGGCATTCGCCCGATTCACGTACTTGGCGGTCAGAATAGCCTCCAGACGTCCGGCCACCTCAACGGCGGTGAGCCCCTGAACTGAGATTTGGCCGAGAAGTGGTAGTGAGATTTCTCCATCTCCATTCACGCGGCGCTCGACGTTCAGGTCAGGCACTTCCAGCACCTTCACCTCGACGAGGTCCTTCGGCCCGAGCCGATACTCGCCGCCGCTTCCCGCCTGGCCCAGCGCCACGCCCGCACCTGCCAAGAGGCATACGATCACGAACCTGACGAATCCTCTAATCCTCATCGCTCTCCCTCTCGCCCTGCGAGCCTATGGCGTCCGTGCGCCCACCCCAACCCGGAGCATCCCGAAGTTCCAGTTTACCCCACCGGAGACGGTCAGGACGCTTCGGTCGATCCCGGACACGTTCGACGTATACCGGTCGCTTCGCACGTTCACCGCGAGGTTCATCGTTGGCGTGAGGACGAACCCCAGCGTTCCGCCGACCGTCACGGCGTCGTCGCGCCGCCTCACGAGCGTCGACCCGGCCAAGACCTCCACCGGGTAGGCGTTCGTTCCCAGGCTGAAGTTCCCACCCAGCATCACGTGGTGACCGAGACCGAAGTTCAACGCCGCCCCGTTCCGCGTCTCGAAGAAGTATGGGTTGTCGAGGTAGTATGAATACTGTGGCCTTCTCCACCCCGACACCTGAAGCTCGACCTGCTTCGCCACGAAGTATGAGACGAAGTACGTGTACGTTCCCGTCCTGTACTCGGGAAAAACACCCTGCTCGTACATCCCCTTCGCCTGCTGGTACCCGCCGGTCAGCTCGACGTAGAAGCGCTCCCGGTCGTACCGAACGGAGACGAGGGCCCCGAACCCCTCGTTGTCCCGGTCTACCGGCTCGTTCACGAACTGCGCCTTCGTCCACTGCCCCATCGCCCCGACCGAGAACCGAGCGTCGAAGCGGTACCGAAGACCTCCACGCGCCCCGTACTCGGTCCGGTCGAGGACCTGCGAGAGCCCCTGACCCGACTCGGCGAACCCCGAGTCGTCCAGCCGGGTCTGCACCGCCTCGTACCTTCCGAAGACCGAAAGGCGCCTCAAGACCTCCACCTCCACCGCCGCGTCCCCGGACGACTGCTTCTGGTGCGTCCGCACGTTGCCCTCACTGTTCAAGAGCTGGATCGTGTCAGCGTAGCGCCCTTCGGCCCCGATCGTCAACCGGTTGAAGAGCCCCAGCACCTGCCCGTCCCCGGTGATGCCCCACCCCCTGAGGTAGGTCAGGTCCTTCCACCAGTAGTACGCAGACTCGGCCCCTGCCCGCAGGACCACCTTCTGCCCGAACGGGATGAGAAACCTCGCCCCCGGGGCCACCGTCGCGGTGTAGTCCGCCAACTTCTCGCCCGCGGCATTTTCGACGACGTTGTTGATGTACCCCACGTCCTTCAGGTTGAGGTACGGCATCAGCCGCACCGCTCCCAGCCGAAACCGGGCATTTTCGCGCTCCTCCTTCACCTGGTCGGGCAGCTGGAGCGATCGGGCCGAGACGGTACTTTCAAAGACCTGCCCCATCGCCGGCCGCGAAGCCGCCGCCGCAAGGATCACAATTCCGGCCCACCTACCCCAGAGAAACTTTATGAGTCTTCTCCCGGTTCACCGGCTCGCTCCAACAACCGTCCGGACGGGACCGCTTCGTATGGCTTCACGTCGTCCTCCCGGCACCTCAGTATAGCGCCCGAGGCAGCTCGCCTCATCGCCGGACCCAGCCTCGCCTCCGGCACCAACGCCGAAAGAAGGTCGCGCAACGGCTGCTCGGACGTCCCGTCGGCCGCGTCCGCCAGTCGCTCCACAGCCGCCAGGACCGTCGCCGCCTCCACCGCGGGGAAGCGTCCCACGAAGATCTTCGGGTGCCGCGTCTTGTCCACCTTGTCCGCCGACGTTCCCAGTTCTTCGACCAGCTTCTCTCCCGGCCGGACACCGATGAATTGGACCTCGATGTCCTCGTCGGGCCTGAGGCCCGAGAGCCGGATCATGTCCCGAGCGACGTCGACAATCTTCACCGGCTTCCCCATGTCGAGGATGAAGATTTCGCCCCCTTCGCCGATCGCCCCCGCCTGCAGAACGAGCTGGGCCGCCTCAGAAATCGTCATAAAGTATCGCATCATATCCGGGTGCGTCACCGTCACCGGCCCGCCCCGCCGGATCTGCTCCTTGAAGATGGGAATCACCGACCCCGTCGACCCGAGGACATTCCCGAACCTCACTGCCACGAACTTCGTCGGGTACTTCTCCTGGAGGCACTGGACGACCATCTCCGCCACGCGTTTACAGGCCCCCATCACCGAGGAGGGGTTCACCGCCTTGTCGGTGGAGATCAGGACGAAAGTCCCGCAGCCGCTTTCCCCCGCCACTTCTCCCAGCCGAAGAGTTCCCACGACGTTGTTCTTCACCGCCTCGCCGGCGTTGCACTCCATCATCGGGATGTGCTTGTGCGCGGCGGCGTGGAGAACCACTTCTGGGCGATACTCGGAGAACAGCTGCTTCATCCTCTCCACGTCGCAGATGTCCGCGATGAGCGGCACCACCTCGATCGAGGCGTGCTGGCGCGTCATCTCCTGCTCGATCTCGAAGAGAAGCGGCTCAGACCTCTCGACGAGAAGCAGCCGCTTTGGCTCGTGTTGCGCCGCCTGCCGCACCAGCTCCGAGCCGATCGATCCCCCAGCACCTGTCACCATCACCGTTACGCCCCCAAGGAACCCAGGGAGGCCTGCCACGTCGAGGCGCACGGGATCTCGGCCCAGGAGGTCCTCGATCTCGATATTGCGGATGGGGTTCAGGATGACTCGGTCCTGGAGGATGTCGTAGAGACCCGGGATGATCCGCACTTTGACTGAAGCCCGGTCGCAGATCTCAACGATTCGCAGGATCTCCGTTCGCGAGCCCTTACCGATAGTAATGACCACGTGGTCGATCTGAAGCTCCCGTACGAGCCGCGGAATCTCCTCCGGGGTTCCGAGCACCTTCACGTCGTGGATGACCGAGCCGACCTTGTGGGGATCGTCATCGACGAACCCTTTTACCTCGATACCGACGTCGCCCCACCCCAGGATCTCCCGAACCGCCAGGACGCCCGCTCGCCCCGCTCCCACTAGAAGCACGGGTTTCCTTCCGTCGCGACTCCTTTCCTGGGCCGTCTCGGCTTTCTCGGACCTTTCGTAGACAATTCGCCGGACGACGCGCAGGCCGAGGACGGCCCCGAATCCCAGGATCGCGGTCATGAGCGTGACCGAGACCGGAACCCTGAAGTCCTGCAACGCATGTGGAAGGAGGATCCGGCCGAGGAAGAGCGGTACCGAGCCCACCGCCGCCGCCCCGACGAACTTCCGAAGCTCCGCTAGCCCGACGTACCTCCAGATGAGGTTGTAGATGTCAAAGAGGTAGAGCGACGCGATCTGAACCGCAACCACGTAGGGCAGTTGAACTAGGAGGTTGTGGATCTCCGGGTGCGGAATCGCAAACTCGAATCGTAGGACGTAGGCGAGAACCAACGATCCGGTAATCGCAATCACGTCGAAACCCACCTGAACACGTCTGTCCAGGATCCTCTGCCACCTTCTACCGAAGACGCTACTCCATTTCGTTGTCGATCCTTCTTCCCTCATTCTCCATCTCACGATCTCGTCATACGACGGCGACTTCGGCGCCCTTCCTACGACCACTGCAGTCATCGTGCGTCCGAGCGCCTTCAGATCTGACCACGGACTCTGCTGCCGGAGATAGGCAGCGTAACCCCTCAGCTTCCAGCGTTGAAGTTTGTCGCGGTAGAACACCTCGACATCGCCGCCACGCTCCTTCGCCTCGGCGAGCAGCTCCTCCTCGTTCCGAAGATACAGTGTCACCGGGTCGGTGACACCGGGTCGGGCCGACAATGCCTCTCGCCAGAGCGGATCGGTCAGGTCGACCATCTCCGGGATCTCCGGCCGTGGCCCGACGAGCGACATCTTCCCGGTCACCACGTGCCACAATGCCGGCAGCTCGTCCAGCTTCGTCCTGCGCAGAAACTGTCCGACCGGGGTAACGCGCAAATCTCCAGCTGCTGTTACCAAGGTCCCAGCTCGTTCCATCGACATCGAACGGAACTTCATGAAAGCGAAGGGGCGTCCCTCCTTCCCTACTCGAGTCTGCCGAAACAGCGCCGGGCCATGGGAAGTCAACCGGACCAGCAGGGCCAGGACACAGAGGACCGGAGCCACCACGAGCAAGACGGCCAGTGCGACCGCCACCTCGAACCAACGCGGCAACCCCTTAGACGGCATTTCGACGACAGAGGTCAGTCAACACCTCGATCACGCGCGACGCTTCGGCGTCCGTCTGGGACGCGAAGATCGGCAGCGAAACCAGCCGTTGCCACAGGGCCGTCGCGATCGGGCAGCTCTCCGGTTGCCATCCGAATGTTTCGGTGTAGTACGGGTGCAGGTGCAGCGGCCGCCAGTGGACCGAAAACCCGATGCCTTCCTTCCTCATCTCCTCGACGAAGGCGTTCCGGTCGATCCGAAGCCTCTCGAGGCGCAGCCGGACCGGGAAGAGGTGCCAGGAATGGAGCCGGTCTTTCGGGTCGGGAGGCAGTTCGATCGCGTTCACGCCCGCGAGACCGCGGAGGTAGCGCTGGGCGATTTCGTCACGCCTCCTCCTCATCTCCTCGGCACGTGCCAGTTGGACGATTCCGAGCGCGGCTGCCACGTCCGTCATGTTGTACTTGTAGCCCGGCGCGACGATGCGGTAATCCCACGAGCCTTCGCCGCTGTAACGGTCCCATGCATCGCGGGACATCCCGTGCAGCGACATCAGTTTCATCCGGGCCGCGAGGTCCGGATCGTCCATCACCGCCATCCCCCCCTCGCCCGTCGTGATCGTCTTGTTTGCGTAGAACGAAAAGCAGCTGACGGCAGCCGTCCCTTGCCCGCACCGCTGCCACGGCGCCTCCACGGACGGCCGCCATGCGGCCGGGAAGGCGTGCGCGGCGTCCGTGGAGAGATCGGAAGAGCACACGTCTGAACTCCAGTCACGCCAATATCTCG
>CALFNC010000053.1 GCA_937902605.1 uncultured Acidobacteriota bacterium
CCATGGTGGATCGCCGATGGAGGTTCTGGGTCCTCAGCATCGCGGCGGCCATCGCGTCCATCCTCCTCTCGCTTTACGTCGCCTATCAGCTCCTCATCGACCGGCCCCTGCGCCGGTTGTTGCACGGCGTGAACCAGATGGAGAAGGGCTACTGGAGCGGCCTCGAGCTCCCGCGCGGCGCCTGGGAGATGCGCTGGCTCGCCTACCGGTTCCGCAACCTCGGGACGCAGCTCGAGGAGACGGTGGGGCGGCTGGTCGAAGCCGAGCGCCGCGCCATGCTCGGGCTCCGGCCGGGCTCGCTCCTGGCCTCGGGCGGAGGACGCCCCGTGCTGGTGGTAGACGACGCCTCGCCGGCGCCGGACGAGGACACCGTCTTCCAGAGGAAGCTGCTCCGCCGCTACCTCCTTTCGCGCTGCCGCTTCCTAGAGGCACGAGGCCCGAAGGACACCGGAGCCCGCGCCGCCGCGAGGGAAACGTGGGATCGGGACCTCCTCGAGGCCGAGAAGCTGGGCGATACCGGCCTGAAGTCGCGTCTCGAAGACGCCGCCTTCCGGATCCTCGAGCCCGAAGCGTTCGAGGAGATCAAGCGGCGGCTCGCGAAACTGCCCGCCACGAACAAGAGCTGGCTCAGGAAACGGGAATCGGAGATCCGTAGGGCCCTTGCCGAGGCTGGCGTGCGCCACAAGGCCCTGCAAAACCGGGTGAAGCACCCGGCGGGGATCTGGCGAAAGACGCAGTCGAAGGGCCTCTCCATCGACCAGATCCACGACATCGTCGCGTTCCGGATCATCGTGAGGGACGAGCAGAGCTGCTACCTCGCCCTGAAGGCGGTCCACGAGCAGTTCGAGCCCTTGCTCCTCCGGTTCAAGGACTACATCGCCGAGCCCAAGGAGAACGGCTACCGGAGCCTCCACACCTGCATCAAGTCGCCGGACGGCCTCGTCTTCGAGATCCAGATCCGGACTTTCGCGATGCACCTGCAGGCCGAGGGGGGCGAGGCGGCCCACTGGCGCTACAAAGCGACTTCCGACTGGTCCGGTGACGGCGTCTTCCATCGCTCTGTCGCCGGCTTCTCGAAAGCCTTCAGGATTGGCCGGGGCGGGTCCAGCGTCCCCCCTTCCGGCGCGACGGCCGGGAAGGCGGCCCCCAAACCGGCCTCGCCTCCTTCTGGAGACTGACCGACGACCGATCAGGACTTGTCTCGCTAGCTCCTCTTTCGCGGCCGGGACTTCGACGTACGGGACGAACGAGCGGTCGCGCTGGGAGGCGGGCCGTCGTTGTGGGCCCTTTCCTCCCTCTCGACCACCAGGGTGCACTTGGCAACCAGCGCCGCGAACGCGCCGACGGCGGCCCAGACAGGTGCGAAGACCGCCCCGGCCAGACCGACGACGAGGGGGATCTCCAGGAGGGTGACGCCTCTCGAGTTCCGGATCGAGATGCGCCGGATGTTCCCCTCGTGGATCAGTTCCTTGACCGCGGCGAGGAGCTGATGGCCCGTGACCTGGAATTCTTCGACTCGGGGATGCTTCGTAGGCATGGCGTTCCCCCCTTTTCAAAAAGCCAGTCTACCTTCGAGCGCCGGTGGATCGGCCTACGGGGTGCCCTTCCCGAGCCGCGCTTCCAGCAGCTGCCGCCACGGGGCGGCAGCACGCAGCCGGGAGAGGTTCCCGAAGTGACCCACCACGGTCCGGTTGATGAACACGATGTGGTGAGGGAAGCGGAGGCTCTTGACCTCGCCGAAGCGGCTCGAGTTCGCCTCGACAAAGCGGTGGAAGACCCGGTCGTCGCTTCCAAACCGGTAGGGATGCTTCTCATCGAGTATCTCGAGAACGAAGTCGAGGATGGGGGCGATCAGTTCCTCTGAGAGCGGCTTGCCTGCGGCCGTGGCGACGCCTATCTCCTCGAGGAGCGCCGGCACGTCGCTGCCGCGGCCGTCGAGGGCCGCCCGCGAAACCTCGCGGTAGCCCCGGACGATCTGCCGTGGCACCGACTTCACGCATCCGAAGTCGTAGACGACGACCCGGCCGTCGGGGAGGAACGAGAAGTTCGACAGGTTCGGGTCGGCGTGGAGGATGCGATGCTCGAAGAGGCCGCGCAGCAGGAAGTTGAAGAGGGCTGCCCCCCAGCGGTCGCGTAGCGCCTGGTCCTGTCCGTCGTCGCACGCCTCGTCCGGCGTGAACCCGGCCACGTATTCCATCGTTAGGACCCGGTGGCTCGTCGCCTCGTCGACGACGCTGGGGATGACCACCTCGTCGCTGCCGGCGTAGAGGAGCGCCATCCGCCGCAAGTTCTCCGCCTCGTGGAGGTAGTCCAGCTCCTCGCGCAGCCGGTCGCGCAGCTCCCGCCAGATCGGTCCGAAGTCGGCGTCGGTGAAGAGCGAGAAGAGCGACTTCAGGAGCCGCCGGAGATTGACCAGGTCGGCCTCGATGATCTTGTCGATTCCCGGGTACTGGATCTTGACCGCCACGGTCCGGCCGTCCTTGAGAACGCCTCGGTGCACTTGGCCGATCGAGGCCGCGGCGACGGCCTCCGGCTCGAGCCGGGCGAAGGTCCGCTTCCACTCCGGCAGCTCCTTGTCCAGCTGGCGCTTCACGGTCTCGAACGGGATCGGCGGCGCCTGCCGCTGGAGGGTGCGCAGGACCTCGGCCACCTCCGGGGGGAGCAGGCTGTCCTGAAGGCTCAGCATCTGCCCGACCTTCATCGCCGCCCCTTTCAGCTTACCCAGGGCGTGGACGATCCGGTCGGCATTCCGGACGAGGTTCCCGAGCTGGTGCGCCTGGCGCGACGGACCCGAGCGGATCAGAGAGAAGAGCTGCTCGACGGCCAAGGAAGCCCCCACCCGGCCGACGAGGCTGCCGAGCCGCAGGAGGCGACCGACCGGCGAACTCGCCGGTCCGCTGGTCAAGGTTCGATCTTCGTCCCCAGGACCTCGTAGTCCTCGACGAAATCTCCGACGAGCATCAGGATCTTCTTCACGCTCATGGAACCCTCCTTGCGATGAGAATGGTATCCCCGTTCCGGCTCGCCAGACCCGTCCCCAGGTCTCCAGGAACAGTGCAGAATCACGAAGCCGAAAGGGTGGGGATGAACGACAAGCGCTGCTACGACGACATCCTGGACGTCATCGGGAACACGCCGATGGTCCGCCTGAACCGGATCACCGAAGGTCTCGCTTGCTCCGTCTTCGCCAAGCTGGAGTTCCTGAACCCCATGGGGAGCAGCAAGGACCGCATCGCCCGGTACCTCATCGATAAGGCGGAGGCGGACGGCCGCATCCATCCCGGGGACCTCATCCTCGAGAACTCGTCCGGCAACACGGCAATGGGCCTCGCGCTGGTGGCGATCCAGAAGGGCTACCGGCTGAAGGTCGTTGTCCGCGACCGGACCAGCAAGGAGAAGCTCGGTCAGCTCGAGGCCCTGGGCGTGGACGTCCACAAGGTCGACACCACTCTGCCGCCCGAGCATCCCGACAGCTACAACAACATCACGCTGAGGCTCGCGAAGGAGCTGCCCGGCTGCTACTTCCCCGACCAACACAACAACCGGGAGAACAACGAGGCCCACTACCGGACCACGGGGCCTGAAGTCTGGGAGCAGATGGATGGACGGATCGACGTCTTCATCGCGGGCATGGGCACTGGCGGAACCGTCGGCGGTGCGGGGCACTACCTGAAGGAACAGGACCCGCGAGTGAAGGTCGTCGCGGTCGATGTGGAAGGGTCGGTCTTCACGGAGTACTTCCGGACCGGGCGCACGGGAAAGCCCTCGCCCTACCTTCTGGAGGGACTGGGCGACGAGTTCCTGATCGGCTGCGCCGACTTCTCGGTGATCGACGAGATGGTGCAGGTCTCGGACCACGACGCGTTCCACGCGGCCCGTGAGCTGGCCCGGCGCGAGGGTCTCCTGGTGGGCGGCTCCAGCGGAGCGGTGATCTGCGCCCTGCGAAAGGTGGCTCAGGATCTGCCCCGGGACGCCCGGGTCGCTATCCTCTTCCCGGACAGCGCCTCGCGCTATCTGAGCACCATCTTCAACGACGACTGGATGAAGGAGAAGGGACTGCTTTGAGGGCGGGGACGCGGTCCCTTCCCATTGCGGCTCCGAGCGCCACCAGGAGTCGGCCGTCAGGACCGGATGGGGTCGACACTCGTGATCTTCAGGACTTCGGGGTGGTCGCTCTGGACGAGATATGTCGAAGAAGGCCCGGAGGTGACGGTGAGCGTAACGGTCACCGGATTGGAGTGGGCGGCAGGGACGCTCAGGAGCTCAAACTGAACCATCGCGCGAACCAAGTACCACTTTGAGGGAGGTTCAGGCTGAAGGATAGGAAACGAGCCCCTGGAAGGCGTGTGTAGGCTAAGAAGCTTGGCAATGTGGCCGGTGGGGATCTCTTCCGCTTCGATTCGCGTTTGGGCGGTGCTCACCCAGAAGGAGGAGACAGAGTCGTTTCGGACAAAAACGTCGACGGTACTGAGGAAGGTCGGCTCGGTCGGGGAACGGTGGGTATGGGAATCGCAGGCGGGGATAAGGAGTGCGGTGAGAGCAAGAGACGACACCAGCAGCGAGCGAAGGAAGAAAAGCACAGTCGACCTCCGTCTTATGTGTTGTGGTGCCTAGAGGACACCTCGTTCTAAGGGATGCAAGAACGGTTCCGGCGGCAGTCTGGCTGAGCTTGGCCCGGCTTTTCACCCGCGCGCGCCACGCCCTCGACGACCAGGGTAACGAACTTCAGGCCGGCATGTCGTTGAAGAGCAGGCTCAACTGTTCGGCATGCCTCGGTGCCGTCCGAGGGAGGACAGCCTCGCCCATCCGAAGCCCGCTTTCGAGCAGCGTCCTGATCTGCTCCTGGCTCGATGCCGCCGAGACCACCGTGCCGTCCTTCGTGGGCTCCAACACGAGGACCTCCTCACCGGCGATCGACTCGTCCGAGAGGAGCTCGGCAGAGTGGGTGCTGACGATCGTCTGGCGCCCGCTCTTCCGCCCGATCCGCCACATCATCGACGGGATGTGCTGCAGGACGGCGCCATGCAGGGAGAGCTCGGGCTCCTCCAGGAGGAGTGGCGCCGTACCGTCCATGAGCGACCAGAGAAGTCCCAGCAGGCGCAGGGTTCCATCCGAGAACTGGTCTTCGGTCTGCCACCCCGCATCAGGCCGCCAGTGCTTGTAGAGCCCGCGGAGGTGGGGGCGCCCCTGAACATCCCGGTCCAGCTCCAGCTTCTCCAGCTGGGGCACGGCCACCTTCAGGGCTTCTGTGATCTTTCTCATCCGCGACTCGAAGGCCCGCTGCTGGTCGCGCTTCATTCGGGCCAGCTGATCTAGAAGGTCTCCCCCGAACGGATCCCTCTCCCGCCCGACGTACCGTTCTCTGTCCCGGACGAGCTGCGGAACGACGTGCAGGTAACGGACCTTCGAAAGGAACCCGGCCACGGCGCGAATCGTTTTGTTCGCGTTTACCTGCTGCAGATAGGTCTGCGTCAGGCGGGCCTCGTCCGCCCTGTCGTCGCTATCCGGCCGGGTGAAGATCTTCTCGTCGTCCTTCCAGGCTTCCTCGCTACGAACGACTGGCCGGCGGTTGTTGTCCTGGCCGAACTCCAGCCGGTAACGCCACCTTTCTTCGTCGGACACCAGGGCCACGTCGACGACGATGTTCGGATGCTTGCGGGCGTGCAGCGAACGGATCTGCGAGACGCCGTTTCGGTGGGACACGGCCCATTGAAACCCTCGCTCTCCGTCGGCTACGTCCCGCAGAAACCGGAGCGCATCGAGGAGGTTCGACTTCCCCGAGGCGTTCGGCCCCACGAGGAAGACCCGGCGGGCCAGATCGACGTCGGCGTGCCGGAAATTCCGCCAGTTCTCGAGAACAAGACGAGTGAATCGCATACCTGCTCGAACCTAGGTAACTTTAGCACCGGCCGCCCTCACTGCCGGCTGCTTCCGGTCAGTTCTTGACGAGCGAGCCGGCGAGGGTGACCCGGTAATTCTCGCCGCCGCTGTCGGCCCGGAAGACCTCATACTGGCTGTCGCCACCTCCCACCGTCACCCTGATGAACGTGCTCGGGGCTCCCTTGTCCCCTTTGCCACGGGCGTGCCCGGAATCGAGCTGCCAGACCCCTTGGATTTTTTTGGCGGAAGCTCCGTGAGTGTGGCCGCAGAAATACGCGTTGACCTTCCGTTCCTTCAGAAGCAGCCAGAAGCGGTCGCGGGAGGCGAGGTTCTGGTTGAGCGAAGTCCGGGCATGGCGCGCCCGGCCCGTCGTCATGTCGGGGAGCGGAAAGACGGGTTCGTGCCCGACGACGAAGATGAACGGCTTGGCGGTTGCGGCGAGGTCAGCCTTCAGCCACCCGTAGATCGTATCGGACACGTCGCCATTTCCCCCGGTGTCGCTGACGCCGTCGAAGTACTGATTGATCACCGCAACGTGGACGTCACCGACCTCAAACGAGTACGTCGTCTCGACCCCACCAGGAGGGCCTGGCCGCACGATGTTGGGCAGCCTCGCGCCGCGGGCGTTGAGCCGCCGCAGGAACGCCATGTCTGACTCATCCGAGGCGTCGTGGTTGCCGACGGCGGGGTACCAGGGGAACGCCTTACCGAACACGGAATGGATCACGGCGGCCACCGACTGGGGAGGGTCGAGGTCGCCGGGAACGATCAGGAAAGCGCTCGGTCCACTCGCGCGCATCGCCTGGCATGCCCCCAGAAAAAAGGCGGGGCCACCGAAGGCGCCACCTGCGTAATCCCGCATGTCGCCGGCGACCAGGAACGAAAGACCGGCGGGGCTCTCCGGAGGTGCGGCGAAGAGGCCGCTCCCGAGGAGCGCCAGCACCACTATCGCGATCCGCCTGGGATGGCGCGTCATCGACTCATTCTAGGGCGTCAGGCCATAGCGCTGGCGGAGGGCCAGCTCTTCCTTCTGGAGGGCCTCGGAGCGGGAGCGGATGGCGGTGGCCCGGTTGGTGACGGCTGTGAGCTGGGCAGAGGGATCAGGCGATGCCATTGCCGTCTTCAAGGAGCGGAGCATCTCCAGCGCGTCGTCGAGGCTCCGGACGCTCTCGCGGTAGTGGGCGGCGCACGAGGCGGGCGGCGTGAGTGCGGCGAGGCGCTCTTTCGCGGCTTCGGTCTCCCGGATCATCCTGTCGAGACCCGACGTGTCGCCTTTCGCTAGGGCCGCCGCCATCTCGCCCGCGACGCCTTCCGGGTCGCCGCTCATCTTCCCCGGCTGGATGTGGTCGACCGCGTCGAGGTACGTCGCGACAGCGGCCCGCGCTGAGCCGGACCCAGCGCCGCCCCGCTCGCCGTCGGTTGGAGCGGGGGCGGACCCTGGAGGCGCCTGCAGTGTGGCGCGGTGCTCTGGGGAGGATGGCGCTGGCCCGGAAGTCGGGCGCGTATCCG
>CALFNC010000054.1 GCA_937902605.1 uncultured Acidobacteriota bacterium
GTCGTGCAGGCGGCCGGCCCGCTTCGCCACGGCCACGTCAGCCTTCAGCTCGCTCGCCAGGTGGCAGGCGGCCCACGCGACCTCCAGCGAGTGCTGTAGGACGTTCTGGCCGTAGCTCGTCCGGTACTTCAGTCGTCCGAGAAGCTTGATCAGCTCGGGGTGGAGGTCGGGGATCCCCAGCTCATACGCGGCGGCCTCGCCGGCCTGCTTGATGTGCTCCCACAGCTCCCCGCGGACCTTCTCGACAACCTCCTCGATGCGGGCCGGGTGGATGCGGCCGTCCCCCATCAGGCGCTCGATCGCCCGGCGGGCCACCTCGCGGCGGATCGGGTCGAACGAGGAGAGGAGGACCGCCTCGGGGGTGTCGTCGATGATGATGTCGACGCCGGTGGCCGACTCGATGGCACGGATGTTCCGCCCCTCGCGGCCGATGATCCGCCCCTTCATGTCGTCCGACGGGAGGTCGAGGACCGAGACGGTGTTCTCGACGACATGCTCCGAGGCCATCCGCTGAATCGTCATCGAGAGGAGACGCTTGGCCTTCTGGTTGGCTCCCTCGACCGCTTCCTCCTCGATCCGCCGGACCATGCCGGTCGCCTCGAGGCGGGCCTCGTTCTCCAGCTCGCGGATCAGGTCCTTTTTCGCCTGCTCGGCTGTCAGGCCGGCGACCTTCTCGAGCCGGGTCCGCTGCTCGGCGATCAACGCCGCGGCTTCGACCTCGGCCTCGGCCGTCAGCTCCTCGATCCGCTTCTCTTTCTTGGTCAGATTCTGGACTCGGTTCTCGCTCTCCTGCTCGCGGCGCTCGACCGTCGCTAGCTTCTTGTCCAGCGCCTCCTCCTTCTGGAGGATCCGTTTCTCGATCTCGATCAGCTCGCTCCGGCGGCGGGCGGCTTCCTGCTCGGCCGCCTCGCGGCCCTTCAGCAGCCGTTCCTTGGTGTCGAGCTCGGTCTTCTGCGCCTCGGCCTGGGCGCGGCGGATCTCCCCTTCCGCCCTGAGGCGTGCCTCCTCGAGGAGCTTCTTCGCCTCGATGTCGGCGAGCGCCCTCACACGCGTCGCCGCTTCCTTTTCGCCGGTCGCCGTCGCCTTCTCCCGGAGCGCGGCGAGGTAGAGATAGGCCCCAACGCCGGCGAACGCCGCCGCGAGGATCAGGATGACTATGGTCGTCTGGGTCACGGGTCGGTCCCCCTCGCTTCCTTATCGTTCGAGGGTGACCCGGAGTCGAAACGGGCTGGACCGGATTCTGGCTGCGGCTCTATCGGGGAGCGGTCGCTCCGAGCCTCCGAGCGGGGTACGAAAGGACTTCGAGGACGAAAAGGCCCCCGCCTCGGCCGTGTGAGCTAAGTCGATTGAACCCTTGTAAAGACAGGTCGAACCCTCCGGGGCAGCCCATTAGTTCCCCGTGCCCGGCGAAACCGGGGGGGGCGTCACAGGACGGCCCGGGTCGGGAGGATTCGGGGCTCAAATATCGGTTCAAGGACGTATCGCTCAATCACGCACCGCGCAGGGTGCCATTCGATTCAATGCCCGAGACGTTCGGGCTCCCCTGGGGAACCGCAGTCAGAATCTGGTCCAGTTTTTCGACGAGACGATTTGCCCGTGTGGCAAATCGCCCCGGATCACCCTCTTTTGCCTTGAGCTGGAACTGGTGGAACTCGTCCGAGATGTTCAGCGCCGTCAGGATCGCGATCTTCGTCGCGTCGACCGTCGGCGCGTGCCGGGAAACCTCCTGCATCTTCCTGTCGACAAAAGCCGCGAGCTCCCGGACGTACTCCTGCTCCCCGGCGGCCCTTACCGAGTAGGTCTGGCCGAAGATTTCGACCTGTGTGACAGTCGGTTTCGCTTCCATTCGGACGGCTCTTCCCAGGTTTCCGTCCGGATGATAACACGCCCACCGGGTCACTCCTGGGCGGTATCAGCCCCTTCCAAGTTCTTGATGAGGCGTTCGATACGCCCACGGATGGACTCCCGCTCGTCCTCCAACCGGGCTAGCCGGTCCCGGGACTCGGAATCGGCCGCGAGGCGTTCGAGCGATTCGGACAGTTCACCCTTCAGGCGGTCCCTGTTTGCCTCCGCCTCCTCCAGCCCGCTCCGCAGCCGCCGGTTCTCCTCGGTCAGCTCGCCGAGCCTGCCCGACAGCTTTTCGACCCGTTCCTCGAGGGCCGCAAAGACCTCATCGAGAGGGGCCGGCGGATCACCTTTCTGCTGGGCTCCCTTACCTCGTTCCGTTCTCGACATTGTACGAATCCTCCTCGCGCCTCACTCGATCCCGTCGACGCGGGTTTCGGGAAGAGCGAGGAGGGCACGGGCGGCCGCATCGCGCCAGCCGTTGACCTCCTCGCGGGACAGCGACCGCTCCGGCGAGCCGAAGCGGACGCTGAGGTTGGTCTTGACGAAACCAGGCGCCACGCCCGGACCGGCGTACCGGTTGTTCGCGTCGACGGCGAGGAGCTCGACCGGGCCGGTCCTCCGGACGGTCTCCTCGAGGAGGCGCCAGGGGATCTCCTTCCGGTGCGTCACCGTGAGGTCGACCGCGCTGCCTGGAAAACGTGACGGGATCTCGACTGTGGTGACAGCCGCCGGCTTCGGGATAGCGTTCAGGTCCACATCGCCCACCACCGGGTCGACGAGGTCCCAGCCTTCGGCCAGCGGCGCTGCGAGCACGCCGACCCAGCCGGCTAAGACGCCACCTGCTGCCATGATGCGAGCCGACCGCCCTTCCGCGAGGAACGGGAAGGAGACCGCCTTGAAGCGGGGGGCCGGCGCCCCGAGGCCCGCGAAGAGTCCGGCCACGACACCGGTGCCGTCGAAGAAGTCGGCCTGGCGGGCCGCCTCCGACCAGTGGCTCTGCCGCTTGCCGGCCAGGAGGAAGGCAGCCGAGCGGCGCTCGGCTACCTTCCCTTCCTTCCATCCGAACGAACGGGCCACCTCGAAGAGGCCCAGGTCCACCCGCGAGCGCCGCACGTTGTGCTGCGCAGAGCGGAGAAGCCCGACGACCGGGGTGGCCCGCAGGGTCGAGAACGGCTCCCCGAGGGGGTTCTCGATCTCCACCGGCTCTCCCGGCCCCGCCGGGACGAACGGGGCGTTCTCGTCTCGCGAGACGAACGAGTAGTTCTGGGCCTCCGTCAGCCCGAGGGCCACCAGCTGGTCGCGGACCTGGTCCTCCAGGATCGACGACGCCGCCGACTCCCCCGGGACGAAAACGCGCGGCATCGTCTCGGGGAGCTGGTCGTAGCCGACGCAGCGGATGATCTCCTCGACGAGGTCGATCTCGCTCTCGACGTCGATCCGCCAGCTCGGGACCGTCACCTCTATCACCCCGATCACCCCGCTCTTTCGCTCGGGAGCGAACCCGAGGGCCTTCAAGATCGAAAGGCAGCGCTCCGGCGCCACCTCCATCCCGAGGAGGCGGTTCAGGCGGGCGATCCGGAGGCTCAGCGTTGCGGCCGCAAACGGCCGGGCGACAACGCTGATGACATCGATGACGCCGGGGCGGAGAGCACCGCCGCAGTCGGCGACGATCATCCGGGCCGCCCGGTCGAGCCCGTCGAGCGTAGTCAGCGGGTCGGTCCCGCGCTCGAAGCGATGCGAGGCGTCGGTGTGCATCCCGTTCGCCTTGGCGGTCCTTCGGACGGCGCCGGGGTGGAAGTGAGCGGACTCCAGGAGGATCCGTGTCGTCGAGTCGGAGATCGCCGAATGGAGCCCCCCCATGACGCCAGCGAGGGCCACCGGCTTCTCGGCGTCGGCGATCACGAGCTGGTCTTCCGTCAAGGTCCGTTCGACCTCGTCGAGGGTGACGAGCTTCTCGCCGGGGCGCGCGAGGCGGACGACGATCGTGGGCCGGCCGTCCTTCCCCGTTGCCAGCTTGTCCAGGTCGAAGGCGTGAAGCGGCTGGCCGATGTCCCACAGGACGTGGTTGGTCGCGTCGACCGGGGCGCTGATCGGGTTCGACCCGATCGACTCGAGGCGCGCCCGGACGGCCGCGCACGCCGGCCCCATCCGGATCCCCTCGATCACGCGGGCCGAGTAGCGCGTGCAGAGGTCCCCCGCCTCGATGAAGACCGCCGCCAGCTCGGCCGCCGGCCGCCCGCTCTCGGCGACCGCCCCAGCGCCCGGATCCCGGAACTCGCGTCCCAGGGCGACCGCCGCCTCGCGGGCGAGACCGCGGTGGTTCATCCCGTCGGGGCGGTTCGCGGTCACCTCGACGTCGTAGACCGTCGCCGGGCCCTCCCCTTCCTGGCCCTCGACGATGAAGCCGACAGACGTCAGCCGCTCGGCGGTCTTCGCCGGGTCAGGAGCCGGGCCCGGGAGGTATGAGGCGAGCCAGGAGAGGCTCATCTTCATCAGCTGCTCCAGACCCGGTCGAGGAACCGGACGTCGTTCTCGAGGAGGAGGCGCAGGTCGGGCAGCCCGTGTAGGAGAAGGGCGATCCGGTCGACCCCCATCCCGAACGCGAAGCCGGTGTACCGCTCGGAGTCGATGCCTCCGTTTGCGAGGACCTTGGGGTGGACCATCCCGGCCCCCATGATCTCGATCCAGCCGGACCCCGAACAGACCCGGCATCCCTTCTGGTTGCAGAGGACGCAGGAGACGGCCACGTCGACTCCCGGCTCGACGAACGGAAAAAACGTCGGGCCGAACCGAACTTTCGCACGGTCGCCGAAGAACGTCCGCGCGAACGCCGCGAGAGTCCCGCGCAGGTCGGCGAAGGTGATGCCCTCGTCGACTGCCAGCCCCTCGACCTGGTTGAAGACCGGCAGATGGCGCGGGTCGATGTCGTCCTTCCGGAAGACGCGCCCCGGGCAAAGCGTCCTAATGGGGGGCTTCTTCGACAGCATCGTACGCATCTGGACCGGCGAGGTGTGCGTCCGGAGCAATAACCGGTCGCGGCCGGTGCCGCCCCCCTTCACGAAGAAGGTGTCGACCGCGTCGCGCGCGGGGTGGTCGGGCGGGAAGTTGAGCGACTCGAAGTTGTACCAGTCGCTCTCCACCTCGGGGCCGTCCGCCACCTCGTAGCCGAGAGAGCGGAATGACGCCTCGATCCGCCGGCGGACCACCGTCAGCGGGTGGAGCCGACCCACGACCGGGGTCCGGGGCGGGAGCGTCACGTCGACGGCCCGGGCCCCCTCGGCTCGCTCGGCTTCGTAACGAGCCATTTGACCTTCTAACGCAGAGATTCGGCGCTCGGCGCTCTTCTTCGCCTCGTTTATCAGAGCGCCGAGCGCAGGTTTCTCGCTCTTCGATGCGATTCGAAGCTGCTGAAGCATGAAGCTCAAGTGGCTCTGATTCTGGCCAATGCAGATCACCTTGAGCTCATTGAGCTCTCCGCGGGAAAGCGGAGCGGCCTTCGCTTTCGCCTCGGCGATCTCGAGTTTCCCCGAAAGCGCCTTTACGGCGACCTCGATTGCCTCCCGAATCTCAGCCAAGGCTCGGGATCAGGCCGGTGCCGCGGTCGTGCCGAGCGCGCTCTTGGCGGACGCCACGAGCGAGGCGAACCCCTTCGGGTCGACGACGGCGATCTCGGCCAGCATCTTCCGGTTCACGCCCGAGCCGGCCTTCTTCAGCCCGGCCACGAGCTTGGAGTAGCTCATGTCGTGCTGGCGGGCGGCCGCGTTGATCCGGATGATCCAGAGGCCGCGGAATTCGCGCTTCTTCTGCTTCCGGTCGCGGGTGGCGTAGGCGAGCGAGCGCTCGACCTGGAGCTCGGCGATCCGGAAGCAGTTGTGCTTCGTTCCGTAGTAGCCCTTGGCGAGGTTGAGAATCCTTTTCCTGCGGTCATTCCGCTTGGTTCCACGCTTGACGCGAGGCATGGTCTTGTCTCCTTCCTGTGACTTCTTCGGTCTCCGCCACCCGTCTCAGGAGGGGTGCGCGGAGGGGGCCGGGGGAGCCGGCAACGGGTTTCAGCCCGGTTCACTCACGCGTACGGGAGCATCCGGCGGACGACGGCCTCATCGGCCTTCGACACCAGGGTCTCCTTGTCGAGGCCGCGCAGGCGGCTGGCGTTCTTCTTCGTGAGGATGTGCCGCTTCATCGCGAAGCTGCGCTTGAACTTCCCCGTCGCCGTCTTCCGGAAGCGCTTCGCCGCGCCCCGGTGGGTTTTCCTCTTGTTCGTTACCATGTCGGGACTCCTTAAGGTTCGATGCCGATTCGTTGTCAGCGCTCCAAGTGCTCTCGGCGCTCTCGGTGCTCTCAGTGCTTCTTGATCGGTCCGAAGATCTGGTGCATCCGGTTTCCCATCATCTCGGGAGCCGATTCCACGTGGGCCTTGCCTTCCAGGTCCCCGATCAGCCTCGCCAGGACTTTCCGCCCGTTATCGAGGCGGGACATCTCCCGCCCACGGAACTGGATCGTCGCCTTGACCTTGTCCCCTTCCTCCAGAAACCGCACGATGTTCTTCAGCTTGAAGTCGTAGTCGTGGTCGTCGATGTTCGGCCGGAACTTGACTTCCTTGACCTGAGTGACCTTCTGCTTCTTCTTCGACTCGTGCTCCTTCTTCTTCTTCTCGAAGGTGAACTTGCCGAAGTCCATCACCTTGCAAACCGGGGGGTCGGCCTGCTCGGCGATCACCACCACGTCGAGTCCTTCCGCCCGCCCGCGGGCCAGGGCGGCCTGGGGCTCGACGACGCCAACCTGCTCGCCGGTCGAGGAGATCAGCCGCACCGCCTGGAACCGGAGGATGTACTCGTTGATCGGGGAGTTCTTCTGCGGGGGGATCCGTGGTCCACCTCTAAAGAAAATGGCGCTACCTCCTTCAGTGGGCGGCCGTCTTGGCGGCCGTCCAGGTCGTCGCGCGGGATGCGGCGACCTCGTTCATCTCGGCGATCAGCGCGTCGAGCAACCTCGACCCGGCGTCCCCGCTGCCGTGGAGGCGGAGCGATACCGTCCCCGCCGCCCGTTCCTTCTCCCCGACCACCAATAGGGCCGGGACCTTTTCCATCTCTCCGGCGCGAATCTTCGCGCCCAGCTTCTCGTTCCGCCCGTCGACCGTCGCCCGGAACCCGGCGGCGAGGAGCTTCGCCTCCACCTCGTGAGCGTATCCGTTGAACTTCTCGGAGACCGGGACGACGCGCACCTGCTCGGGCGCCAGCCAGAGCGGGAAGTTGCCGCCAGTGTGCTCGATCAGGATACCAAAGAACCTCTCGAGCGACCCGAGGACCGCGCGATGGAGGACCACCGGCCGGTGCTTCGCCCCGTCCTCGCCCGTGTACGTGAGGTCGAAGTTCTCCGGGTTCGCGAAGTCGACTTGCAGCGTCCCCAGCTGCCAGGGCCGGCCGATGGCGTCGGTCACCTGGAAATCGAGCTTCGGGCCATAGAACGCGCCGTCGCCGGCGTTGACGAAGAAGTCGCGGCCACGGCGCCGGAACGCCTCGGCAAGCGCGGCCTCGGCCTTGTCCCAGTTCGCGATCTCACCCATGTACTTCTCCGGGCGCGTGCCGAGCCCCACGCGGACATCCGTGAAGCCGAACGTCGTGTAGACCTCATCGATCAGCTCGATGAAGCGGTCCAACTCGGCCGGCATCTGGTCCAGGGTGACGAAGATGTGGGAGTCGTCCTGACAGAAGGTCCGGACCCGCGTCAGCCCCTGCGTAACGCCCGATCGCTCGTACCGGTGGAGCCGTCCGAAGTCGGCGTAGCGTACCGGCAGGTCGCGGTAGGAGAACGCCTGCTGCGCGTACATCAGGAAATGCCCCGGGCAGTTCATCGGCTTCACACCGAATTCCCGGTCGTCGATCTCCGTGAAGTACATGTTCTCCTTGTAGTTCTGGTAGTGCCCCGACTTCCGGAAGAGGTCTGCGTCGAAGACCTGCGGCGTCACCACTTCTTGGTAACCGTACTTCACGTACAGCTCGCGCATGTACGAGACGAGGATGTTGTAGACCGTCGCCCCCTTCGGCAGGAAGAACGGCGAGGCGGGCGCCCATGGGTGGAACAGGAAGAGGCCCAGCTCCTTCCCGAGCTTCCGGTGGTCCCGCGCTCTCGCCTGCTCGAGCCGGTGAACGTGCTCGTCGAGCTCCTTCTGCGTGAGGAACGACGCACCGTAAATCCGCTGGAGCATCGGGTTCCGCTCGTCGCCCTTCCAGTAGGCGCCGGCGGAGTGCGTCAGCTTGAAGATGCCGAGCTTCCCCGTGGACGGGACGTGCGGCCCGCGGCAGAGGTCGACGAAATCCTTCTGCCGATAGCAGGAGACCGTGTCGTCGTCGGGAATGTCGCCGACGATCTCGACCTTCAGATGGTCCCCCTGCGCCCCGAAGATCTTGATCGCCTCGGCCTTCGGCATCTCCAGCCGCTCGACTGGGTTGTCCTCGGCCACGATCTTCTTCATCTCGGCCTCGATCCGCTCGAGGTCCTCGGGCGTGAAGGGCCGGCCCGGATCGAAGTCGTAGTAATAGCCGTTCTCGATGGCCGGCCCGATCCCGATCTTCACGTTCGGGAAGAGGCGCTTGACGGCGTTGGCCGTCAGGTGGGCCGTGGAGTGCCGGTAGAGCTCCAGGGCGTTCGGGTGCTTCGGCGTCACCACCTCGAACGAGCCTGATTTGGTGAGCGGTCTCGACAGGTCGAGGACCACCCCGTCCAGCTTGACGGCGAGGGCGTCCTTGGCCAGACGGGCGCCGATCGACGCCGCGACGGTGGCGCCGGTCGTCCCCGTGGGGACCTCGCGCACGGAACGGTCGGGGAGCGTCAAACGGACGACGTCGCCTGGGACTGCCTCGGACATCTCTCTCTCTTTCCTTTCTGTCAGACCTACCGCACCCCGGGACGGCCCGAGGCATTCGAATCGAAATCTGTTTTCTGGGGCGAGAGGCGGAGAGGATGGTAGGCGCTAGCGGACTCGAACCGCTGACCCCTTCCGTGTGAAGGAAGTGCTCTACCGGCTGAGCTAAGCGCCTGAAGGTGCGGCGACGGCGACCTTAAGGGGAAGGCGGAACGGAATGGTAGGCGCGAGCAGGATCGAACTGCTGACCCCTACCGTGTCAAGGTAGTGCTCTCCCACTGAGCTACGCGCCTGCAATCATCGTTTCCGCTTCCCAGGGCTACCGGCAGGGGTCCCGCAGCCAAACAGGAGACATGGCTAAACGGGAGACTTGAAAGACCCCACCCTCGACCCGGAATCAGATTGTCCAAAGAGCACTCCCCGGCCTAAGCGTCCGGGGCGGTGGAGGATACCGGCACCCCCGAATGACGTCAAGCGATCGAGCTTTCGGCTATTCTCGATCCACTTGAAGCTCTTCATCCAGATCCCTGCCTGGAACGAGGAGGCGCAGATCGCCGCCGCGGTGCGGGAGCTGCCGCGGACCGTCGATGGGTTCGACTCGGTCGAGATTCTCGTCATCGACGACGGGTCGACGGACGCGACCTCCCGGGAGGCCCGGGCCGCCGGGGCCGACCACGTCGTCCGGCTGCCGATCCACCAGGGGCTGGCCGCCGCGTGGAGGGCGGGGCTCGACGCCTGCCTCCGGCTCGGCGCCGACGTCATCGTCTCGACCGACGCCGATCGGCAGTACGCCGCCGACGACGTCGGCAAGCTGGTCGCCCCGATCCTGGCCGGAGAGGCCGAGTTCGTCGTCGGCGACCGCGGCGTCGCTACGAAACCCGACTTTTCCATGAGCAAGCGCTGGATGCAACGTCTCGGCAGCTGGGCGGTCCGGCGGGCTTCCGGGGCCGACGTTCCCGACGCCACGTCCGGCTTCCGCGCCCTCACCCGCGAGGCGGCCCTCCGCCTGAACGTCTTCTCGAAGATGACGTACACGATCGAGACGTTGATCCAGGCCGGGACCAAGGAGATGGCGGTCGCGTCGGTGAAGGTCGGCACGAACTCGCCGGTGAGGCCCTCACGCCTCTTCCGCAGGACCTCGGACTACGTCCTGATCCAGGGCGCCAACATCCTCCGAATGACTGCCCTTTACAAGCCCCTGCCGGTCTTCTTCGGCCTGGCGGCGCTCCTCTTCGGGGGTGGGATGCTCCTCGTCGGGCGCTACCTCTGGTTCGTGGCGGCGAACCAGAACCCGGCGGGACACATCCAGTCGCTGCTGCTCGCGGCCGTCCTCTTCCTCGCCGCGACGATCTCCTTCCTGACCGGCCTCCTCGCCGACCTGATCTCGATCAACCGGGCGCTGCTCGAAGAGGTCCTGGTGCGGCTGAGAAAGAGCGAGAGCGGCCCGGACGATCGGGCCTGAGAGGCGGACGGGCCTCCGTACCTCCGCTTCACCTCGTCATGGTAGTGCTCGGCGGCAGCGCGCCGGCGGACCTTCATCGTCGGCGTCATCTCGCCGCGTTCGATCGAGAGCGGCTCGGGGAGGAGAGTGAACCGGATGATCCGCTCGAACGGCGTGAACGCCTGCGACCCCTCCCCGATCACGGCGATCTGGTCGACGAAATGGTCCGCGCCGATCGCCGACTCGATCTGCTGCGGCGCGACGTACTTGCCTCCGGAGGTCTTGATCAGGTCCTTGATCCGCTCGGTGATCCGAAGGTTTCCCTCGGCGTCCATCAGCCCTGCGTCGCCGGTCCGGAACCAGCCGTTTACGAACGCCTCCGCGGTCTCGCGGGGCTTTTAGTAGTACCCCTTCATCACCGTCGAGCCGCGGACCAGGATCTCCCCCTCGTCGGAGATCCGCGGGAATCATCACTTGGCCCTCACAGCCGGCGTGATCGGGGTTCACGCCCTTCAGAGGATACGCGCTCCCAGTGCTCCGGCCGTAAAAGGGCTGCTTCACGCGTCCGAGTACGCAGGCAGTCTCAGACGGCGACCCCTGACAGCCACCAGGGTTCTATCAGCGGCCATAGTCCTTCGCGCAACGAAACCCCACGTACTTCGATCGGGCCAGACGTGGCATCGAAGAGCGCTGGGAGACACGCAGCTGAACCATCGGAAACGGTCCCCATCCACCCCCTCGAATGACGACATCCTTCCCGTTGCCAGGTCCCCCTGGATCCTGCGGCGGCGAGTGCGCATAGAACGAGGCGTCAAACCGGTCCGCGCAGAGCTCCCAGACATTTCCGGCCATGTCGAACAACCCGAACCCGTTGGGCGGGAAGGATGCGGCGGGGCTCGTCTCGTACCAGACGTCGCGCCCTCCTGTGCCGTCGAAGTTCGCATTGTCATGAGTGATCTCGTTTCCACTCGGATACCGGGCTGCCGGAAGGCCTCCCCGCGCCGCATACTCCCATTCGGCCTCGGTGGGGAGCCTCCCACCGAGATAGCTGCAATATTGAACGGCGTGCTCCCATGAGACGGAAACGACCGGGTGGTCCGCCATTTCCGCGTCGGAATACGCCCGTCGGTTCTCAGGCGGAGAGCAGAATCCGGCATCGACACAGGTGCGGTACTGCCTGTTCGTCGTCTCGGTCGCGGCCATCGAGAACAGCTTCGAGATAACAACCCGGTGGCGCGGTACCTCCGACGACTCGCAGCTCATGTCGGACGCGGTACAGCCCATCCTGAAGTTACCCGACGGGATCTTCACCCATTGCACGGCCTCCGACCGCGCTCCCTTTCCGACTGCTTCGAGACTCTGGGAGGTCGAGCCGGCCATCCCGGCGACTTCCGGATCTCGAGCTCCGCTTCCCTGACCAGCTTCGGATGCCATTCGAATCCGCTTGTTGCTGCCGGCCCCGTCGGCTCTCGAACCTGGCCTGGTCGCCGATTCCCGGACCACCCTGAAGCCGGTGAATCTACTCGGGCCGCTCTCCCATGACCGGGCCGAAGCTCGGAGCTCCCGCGGAAGAGCGCCCCACGACCCACCGCGCGTCAACCGACCGCCCCCCGAAATCCCGCCCATCGAGCGCCCGTCGAACTGCGCGGTCGTCGGATAAGGACCGGACCGGTCCGCACACCACTCCTTGATGTTGCCTGCCATGTCATATAGCCCGAACCCGTTGGACTGAAAGGACGCAACGGGAGCAGTTCCCTCCCACCTGTCCCTGCCTCCGACACCCTTGTAGTTCGCCTGTTCGTGACTGATCGAGCTTCCCCACGGATAGATCTGTCCTCCCCTCCCTCCCCGCGCCGAGTATTCCCATTCAGCCTCGGTCGGCAATCGTCCACCCACCCAGCGGGAGAAAGCGTCCGCGTCTTCCCACGACACGAAGACGACGGGGTGGTTCACCTTTGCCGGGTCATCGTATACGGCTCTCTGGACAGGCGCTCTGCATGCCCCCGCCCGCACGCACTCCTGGTACTGCGCATTCGTCGTCTCCGTGGCAGCGATCTGGAGACCCACGCCGATGGTGACTTCCCGTGCCGGAATCTCTCTCCCCAGGCACTCGAGATCGCCGGCCGTACACCCCATGTGGAACGTGGCGGCTGGAAGGGTGACCCACTGGATCGTCGGCCCTCGGGCTGGCGATGCGATCGCCTTTCGCAGCAATGGCTCTCGAGCAGGTTCCGGCTGGCGCTGCTCCTGCCGCTCCCCCACTATGGGCAGAACGTTCGTCGCCTCATCCTTCGCCAACGGTGTCGAGTGGTACGAAGGGGACGACCTGGAGACGGGAGCCGCCGGTGAGCTCCTGGTCTCCTCTCTGAAAGACCTCCACAAGAGCCCGGCAGCGCCGGCTAGCGGCAGGACTGCGACCAGGTACGGCAACCCAGCCATTGCCCGACGGCGCCACGGATGGATTGGAGGACTTCGTGGCGGTGCGTCCAGCTCGATGGACCTCAGCACGCCGAGTTCTGTCGAGACATCTTCTGGCGTAGCCGGAGGTGCGCCGTCCGGGCGCCGGCCGATACTCGCGGTCATCTGGTCCGTCTCCTCGACCGTACCTTCCGCGATTTCGTCCTGCGATCCCGTTTTCGAACCGGGAGCGGCGAGAATCCGCGCCAGCGCACCGACAAATGAACTACAACTCCCATATCGCTTTGCGGGGTCCTTGTCGAGAACCCTTGTGAAAACTTCGTCCACTTCAAGCCCTAACGCGGCGTTCATGGCCGATGGCAGAGGCGGGGGCTCGTAAATGATCTTGTAGAGGAGAGCCGGCGTTGCGAGCCTTTCGAAGGGAAGCGCCCCTGTCAGGAGGTGGTACGCGACGATGCCGAGAGAGTACTGATCGCTTGATGGGCCCACCCGGTGTCCCATCGCCTGTTCCGGCGACATGAAACACGGCGTCCCGAGGACGATTCCGGTCGAGGTGAGCGAAACCGAATCCTCGAGATTCCGTGCGAGGCCGAAGTCCGCGAGACACGGCCGGTCAGATGAATCGAAAAGGATGTTACCGGGCTTGACATCCCGATGCACGACACCGTTGCCGTGGGCGTAGTCGAGTGCGGACGCAAGAGACACCAGCCATCTCAGGGCGTCGCCCTTCGAAACCATGCCAATCAGGCGATCCGACAGGCGCCCTCGATCCATGTACTGTGTCACGAGGTAGGGGCGCGATCCCACGTTCCCGAGGTCGAAGATCTTGACGATGTGGGGATGATCGAGAAGGGCCACGACTCGGGCCTCGCGAAAGAACCGGTCGACGTTCTGCGGCTTCGGCGCGATTCCCGGCAGGATCACCTTCACCGCGACGAGCCTGCGAAGGATCTCGTCCCGCGCTTCCCAGACCTCCGCCGTTCCCCCTACACCGATCGGCTTCTGGAGGACGTAGCGCCCCAGGGACATTCCGCTTCTCAACGAGTTAGACATCGGATCCACGATCTGGAAGTCGCCGTATTCTATGCGCCGAGCCCGGGGTGTCGGAACGGGGCGCCCATGCTCGAGGCGAGCGTAGAGCGCGTCGCGGAACGGTCCCTCGACAGGTGCTATCCTTTTCCCCGGACGGGTAGAAACATGATCTCCGCGATCGTCGCCATCGCTCTTGCTTCGATTACCCGCCGGGTATGCAATCCCCGGCCCATCTGCCAATGAAGCAGGCATTCCTCGCCTTCACCTGGGTCGCCACCGTCTATGTGGTGGGCTACTACACGGTCTCGCTCGCGATGGTCCTCCTGGCGGCAATCGAGCTCCGGCGTCAAAGGGCGTGCGCCGTACCAGGCGTAACCGAGGCCCTCCTCCACTCTGGGGCGATGCCCGGCATCTCGGTGATCGTGCCGGCCTACAACGAGGAGAAGGGGATCACCCGCACGATCCGTTCGCTGGCGGCCGCCCGATATCCCGACCTCGAGATCATCGTCGTCAACGACGGATCCAAGGATGGGACGATCGCGACGCTCCTGGTTGACTGGGAACTGCTCCCTTCGAACAAGCTTCCGCGGGCATCCCTCCCGACCGCACCGATCCGCGCGGTTTACCGGAGCCCGCTCGAACCGCGCCTCGTCGTCATCGACAAGCGCAACGGGGGGAAGGCCGACGCCCTCAACGCCGGTATCGACTTCGCCTCCCGGCCCCTCGTCTGCGCCATCGACGCCGACGTCCTGGTCGACCCCGACTCGCTCCTGCACCTCGCCCGCCCTTTCGTCGAGGACCCGACCACGGTGGCGACGAGCGGGACGATCCGCCTGCTGAACGGCTGCTCCGTCACCGAGACGGGACGCGTCGTCCCCGGCCTCCAGAAGAGCCTCCTTGTCCTTTTCCAGGCCCTGGAGTACTCGAGGGCCTTCACCCTCGGGCGACTCTTCTTCAACCCGCTGAACGCTCAGCTGATCATCTCGGGAGCCTTCGGACTCTTCCAGCGCTCCCTCCTCCTCGAGCTGGGGGGCTACCAGGCCTATGCGATCGGCGAGGACATGGAGCTCGTCGTACGCGCGCAGCGCCACCTTCGTCAGGTGAAGCGGCCGTTCCGCATCATCTCGATCGCGGACGCCGTCCTCTTCACCGAGGCACCGACGAAGGTCGGGGAGCTGGGGCGCCAGCGCACCCGGTGGCACCAGGGACTCCTCACGTCGCTCAGGCTCCACCGCGATCTCTTCCTGAACCCCCGTTTCGGATGGGTCGGCCTGTTCGCGGTCCCCTACTTCGTCCTGTTCGAGCTCCTCTCCCCGTTCTTCGAGCTGGGAGGATGGCTCCTCCTCCCCGTCGCCTGGGCGTTCGGGATGCTCTCCCTGTCGGCCGTCATCCCATTCTTCATTGCCGCCACGACGTTGTCGGTCCTGGTTTCCATCTCGGCCCTCCTCGTCGACTCCCTCGCCTTCGACCACTTCGCGCGGATCGGCGACCGCCTGGGCCTCCTTCTAGCAGCGTTTCTCGAGCCCTTCGGGTATCACCAGCTCTGCCTCTTCTTCCGACTCCGCGCCTTCCCCCAACACTACGGCTCCATTCACATCCGAACGGGTTGGGTGCCCCCGGCGCGAGCGCAGAATCCGATGGGCGCGCGATGAGGCCTCACGAAGAGACTTCGGGCAAAGGAGCGTCGGCCGCTTGAGCAGCACGGTCACCATCGAGGTCTGGAGGGAAGAGTCCCACCTGCTCTCGTTGCAGTTCGACCACCTACCAGTGACGATCGGGGCGCTGCCGCACAACGACGTCGTCCTCGACGATCCATTCGTGAGCGGCGAGCACGCCATCCTATCTCTGTCCCGAGACGGCCTTCTCCTGACTGACAGGAGCCGCAACGGCTGCTGGGTGGGCGCCCGCCGCGTGTCGGTCGAGTGGCTGGGAATGGGGGCGACGGTCGCGATCCCACCGTTCCAGCTACGCGTCGCGCTGCAGTTCGTGGACGAGGTGCGGATGACGAGGATGATGTCCCTCGGAATGGGGCACACAGTCCCGGGGGCACCCCATGACGCCCCCCGCGAGCGAACGGGCGTTCCGCCGCAAAATACTGCCCCTCGGCGGACGCAGGCAGTCTCCGCGGCATTTCCAGGTCCATCCGAGATTCAGATCGACACCACGGCAAGGGACATGAGCGCATCTGGCCCGCGGGCCGCGCCGCCGAACCCCCTTCCTTCCCGGACTCGCGCCGCGACATCGCCGGCCGTCGGCGAAACGACCCGGCTCGATCGGTCTTGGATGCCGACTCTCCGCGTCGTGAAAGGCCCCGATGGACTCCTCGACCGGGCATTCCCGCTCGACAAGGCCAGCGTGCAGATCGGACGGGACCCATCTTCGGCCGTCCGCCTGGACCTCACGAGCGTCTCCCGGCATCACGCCTCCTTGACGCGCGTCGGGGACGACTCCTGGCTCCTCAAGGACCTCGAGAGCACGAACGGCACCTTCGTGAACCAGGAGCGGATCACCGAGCGGGTAATCCGCATGGACGACCAGTTCTCCCTCGGCCGCGTGCTCATCCTCCGCGTCGAGCATGCGAAGCCCTCGTCCCCAGTCGGCGGGACTCCCGACGTCCCAGAATCCATCATCCTCCCGTTCCGAATCACCTTCCGCCGCGGCGGGAGGAACGGCGCGGTCCTCGTCGCCGACCTCGAGGGCCGGATCGATGTCGCCAGCTACCAGCTCGTGTCCGAGAAGCTGGCCGGGGCGACCGATGCCGGCGAGCGGTACATCGTCCTCGTCCTGTCGCATCTCTTCTATGTCGACCACGCGGGGCTGGGCGTCCTCGCCCAGGTGAGCTCGCACCTCGCGCAGCACGGAGGAAAGCTCGCCCTGGCGGGCCTGCTCCCCAAGATCCGGGAGACCTTCGCGCTCAGCAGGCTCGATTCGCTCTTCAAGAACCGGATGTTCGACACCGAGGCCGCCGCGATCGCCTATCTCGAAAGGACCATCGCGTAGGGGAAGCGATCGCCATTACTCGCAGGCGCTGACCCGGACCTGAGCCGTCCAGGCGCTTCCCTCGTCCTCGATGACCCGGATCGTCTTCTCGAGTCGTTTGCCCGGCGCGACCGAGCCCTCGAATCGATAGACCGTGAACGCCGCGGCCACGTCGACAGTCTGCTTCCTCGGGATTTCCTGGATCAGCCGCCAGCCGGACGCCCCGAGCTCCTCGATCTTCACGATGTCGACGGTGAGGTCGCCGTCGTTCTTCAGCCGGGCCTCGAGGCGAAACGGCTCGCCTT
>CALFNC010000055.1 GCA_937902605.1 uncultured Acidobacteriota bacterium
CCCGCCGATCCCAGCAGGAGCGGTCCGTCCTCGGGCCGGACGGAGGCGGCGATCAGGATCGCGCCGTCGACATCCGCCGGCGCCCTCCCGGCCACGCCGAGGCACGCCAAGCCCGTCGCCACACCCGGTGCGGCGGCGATGCCGCGGATGACCCGCTCTCCCGGCAGGTGGGGCGGCTCCTCGTGCGGGTTCGGCGTGAGGAACGCGGCGCGGAGGGCCTCTGCCTCCTCTGCCTCCTCGGGACCAGCCGGCTCTCCCCACGAGACCGGAAGATTGTTCCTGCGGAGCCTGGCGTTGAGGATTTCGGTGTCGAGGATCGCGTTGTCGTGCCACGACCGGCCCGGGGCGGAGCGCCGCCGGTAGAGTGGGCCGTCGAGCGTGAAGAACGCGAGGCGGAACACGCCGGCGCCGTCGCGCAGGACGAGTAGGGTGATCGCCTCCCCCCGGAGCGGCAGCTCGGCGCGCTGAACCTCGTATCCGTTGACGGAGCCGGTCGTCTCGAACCGCAGGTGCCGCTCGAGCGCGGAGGCGAGCCGAGCCACCCGCGCCGAGGCGGCGACCCTCGTCCCGTCCCCGGCGAGCAGCTCCGCGAACCATCCGGTCTCGTGACGGCGCTCGAAGAGGTCGGGCGGGGCGGGCGCGAGGCCATCGGGCATCTCTCGCCATTCGCCGCGCGCGACGCCGTCTCGGAGGGGCCGGAGCAGCTCCCGCTCCAGGTCGAGCTGGGAGGCCGGGCGCTCCTCCTCTCCTGGCACGAGTCCCGCGAGGCCGCGCCGCTCGAGTGCCGCGCGGAACGCTCTCCATAGCTCGACCCCGGGGACGGCCGCGAAGCGGTCGCGATAGGGCCCCTGGCCGTCCCAGCGGACCTCGCGCGGCCCGGACGGGTTGGCCTCGACCGCCGCGAGGATTCCGACGCGGTCCGACGTCAGGAGCTGCTCGACGGGAAGGACCCCCCATCGAGCGAAGAAGTCGGCCCACGCCTCGCCGACCCGGGCGCGTGCGCCGGCGTCGAGAGCCAGGTCGCCGATCGTCCAGTCGATGTCCATCAGGTACGGAGCCAGCCGGAAAAGCGCCTCCACCTTCTCGCAGAGGTCCGAGAGGTCGGCCGCCCGCTCCTTGTCGTACCGGGCATGGATCCGGGTGTTCTCGATCTGGACTTCGACGTCGAGGCGCCGAAAGAAGCGGCCGACGCCGTCGAGCGACGGGTTCGGGTGGGAGTCCAGCTCGTGCTTGGAGACGCCGAAATACTCGAGGTCGAGCATCCCACCGCGGAGGGGGGGCGCGAAGTCGACCCTCAGGAAGAGCGGGTGATTCCGGTACCCCAGAAAGTAGTGGACCTCGTTCCCGTAGCAGAACGCCTTCACCTTCGGCAGCCGCTGCTGTCTAAAGAGAAGCTGCCGGGAGAGACCGTCGACGGCGACCCAGACCGGCCTGGGGATCCCGAGCGGACCGTCCGCGGCCTGCTCCTCCTCGAAGTCGACGTACTCGACCGCCCGCACGACCGGGCCGAGGCGACGCCCGTCGAGGATGGCGAAGTCGACGGTCCGGTCGGTCCCGCGGCCCATCTCTGCCAGGCGGAAGCCGAGCTGCAGTCCCTTCTGGTGAAGGTAACGCTTCAGCCCGTGGAGGGTCCTCACCTCGCCGGCCGTCCGGGGGTCTTCGAAGAGCTGGACGAGCCGGGTCACCTCGGCCGAAAGGGGACGACCGGCGGGGGCGACCGCCATCTCTCTCTCGATGCGCTCCTTGATGCCGCGGTGGACGTCGGCGACAACGCCGCATTCGTCCGGCTCCTTCGCGGCGAAGAGCCCGCAAAACTCCTCCACGATCCGGTCGATCCGGGAAAGGATCCGACCGACCTTGTCGGCGGTCAGGGGCGTAAGGTCGAGGATCTCCCCGAGCGCGTCTGCGTGGAGGAGGTTCAGGCCGCGGAACCGGTCGACCGGGTCGTCTCCCGCTGTCGTGACCCTTCCGCGTGC
>CALFNC010000056.1 GCA_937902605.1 uncultured Acidobacteriota bacterium
CCATTGGGCCATGTTCGCCAGCCTTGCTCTCCGTAACCACCGCAGCGGCCTGTCCATGGATGGCTCAAAGCGCGGTGGTCCGGGACTATAGGCAGCTCGAGATCGGACGGCGGCGGGCGAACCGTCTCGTCCTAACCGTCGCGAAATGAGGAGCGTGCCGCGGCCCAACCCATCTTGCCGTCTGAAGCGGCTGCTGCCGGTGCTGGTTCGAAAAGTCGCCTGACGAGCCGTCACGAGGATCGACGAAAGGGATCTGGAGGAGGTCGAGGCGTGCCTTCCGGGCGCCCGAACGATGACGGACCCACTGGTCTGAGCGCGCCAGCGCCCGCCGCAATTCCCATTGCGCCCCTACATACCAGCGCTTCTGATTCTCTCTAGTGCCTCGTGCCGCTCCACGTGCCGCTGGTCCCCGCAGTCGACACCCACGTCCCCGACCCGGTCGCCCCGCCGGCCTGCAGAACGAACGTGCCTGTCCAGGTGACTGAAAAGTCTGTCCCGGATGCGTGCCCAGAAGTCGTGACGAGCGAGTTACCAGTCGGGGACATGGTTCCGCTGCCGCTGAAAGCGCCTACCGAAGGGCTGATGGCGCTCCCCGTCATCGTGCCGTCGCTGGAGACGGAGGCGGTCCACGTTCCGTTCTCGGAGCCTGAATATGTGCCGGAATAGCTGCCGGCGAAGGGGTTGTCGGCGCTCGCCACGACCGCAAAAGGGTCCCCCGAGGCGTTGTTGATCATCGTCGCGTACGCCAGCAAGGGCTGGTTGCTGGTGAACTCCAGCCACAGGTTCGTGTCCGTCGTCCCGGCCACCCCGGGGAAGACCCCGCTGTCGAGCGCCACCTGGCTGAATCCGTTGGCCGGCAGCGGCCCGATCGTCCCCGTCGACAGAAGGGCTCCCCCGCCTTGCCGCACCTTGATCGTCGCCGTCGCCGCCGCGCTCCCCGGGTTCATGAACACGAGGTTCGTCCGGTATCCAGAGCTCGAGCTCGAGCTGACCGCCAGCTGTCCGATCACTCCCGCGCCGAGCGCCTGGGACACCGCGATGGCGGGCAGCCACTGCCCCGACACCGCTCCCGAACCGCAGGCGTTCACGTTGTTCACGTTCGCGGCGACGAGAATCGGTCCCGTGGCGTCGAACCGGATCGGGCCGTACGCCCCCTGGCCCAACGTCCTCCCGAACACCGACTGCAGGATGTTGTCGAACGCCACCTGGCTTCGCGGCCCGATCTGGAACGGACTCGCAGGAGACGTCGTCGACGTCCTCTGATCGTAGAACGTCGCGGTGACCGTCACCGCGCTCGTCCCCTGGTTTAGAACCCTCACGTTCGTCTGGTATTCGGCCGCGTTCGCACCCGTCAGATAAGCAGACGAGGGCAGAACGTAGCTTTCTGCCTGCGCCGCTCCCGCCTGCGCGAGCAATACGACGATCCACGCCGCCATGAAGCGGGACGTTCCATTCAGAAACCTCATGTAGGTCCTCCTCCGCAGCTCACATGTTCGGGGCGCGAGCCCGTGAACGCTATCTCTATCTTGATGGGAGGCACGAAAAATGCCGAAGGCGGCGTCCAGCTGTCGCCGGAGGGCTGCCGCGCGCAGGCCTGACCGTCCGGGATCGGCCCGGTCGGTGAGACGCCGAGCGTAAACGCCGGGTGCGCATCCGCGAGGTTCGTGACGCAGTACCAGGGCCCGGGGAGCGGCGTGTTGTCGTACCAGGGGAACGGCTGCGCCGTCATGACTCACGACGTTCTCGGACCGGCCCCCGAAAGGTGACCCAGAGTCACGACGTACATCCAACAAATTGGCACTTCCGGGCCGTCGATGATGTAGTTGCCGATCCGCGACGCGAAGCCGAAAACGTCCTTTTCCTGAAAATACGCCTTCTCGGGGTCCACGTAAGCCTGAAGGCTCCTCTTGGTCGCCTGGACCCACTTGCTTTCAAGGAAGCTCGCGCAGGTCGCGACGTAGCCGGGCGGCGCGTTGTGAGGCAGTTTGAAAGGATTCGGCTGCACGGTTTCAGCGGCGTCCGTGATCCAGGACGCCGTCACGGGAAGGCTCGCCGGCTGCGCGGTCCTGGACGTCCCGGGGACCGGCGTCCTCTCGGCGGCTAGAGCCGGCCGATGCCCGCACGTGAGTGTGACGACGAGCGCGAGAAGAATCACGGGGGCACGGATCCCTCGGAGCGGTCTCATGTGTGCGTCCCTCGCGATCCGCCTCGGAGCCGCCGGAATTCTAATGAAAGATGGTGGAGCATCCTCTCCGATTATCGAACTGCGATTCTGGAAAACTACCACACTGTAGGGACGCAATGGGAATTGCCGGGGGCCTGTGGCGCGTGAAACCGGAGCCATTCTGTCTCT
>CALFNC010000057.1 GCA_937902605.1 uncultured Acidobacteriota bacterium
GTCGGCCTCAGCCATGACGTCCGCGACCTTGCCGGTGCCGTCGGGGCTACCGTCCAGCCAGAGGTGGTTCTGGGCGTAGCGGAGGCCGGCCGGGACGTCGATCCCGTCTACCGTCGCGTGACCGCCTGCTGCCGGGACCGTCTCCAGCGGCGAACCGCCGGCCGGGGCAGCCAGGGACAGGTAGAGCTCGCAGTAAAGGTGTGTGTCGTTGCCGCAGCGGGAGATCGACGACTCGCTGTACGGAACATACTTCGGGACCGGCACTGACGCACAGTACTGGACGAGCGATTCGTGGAGGAATGGACACCGCTCCGGCGATGGGCTCCCCTCGTGGTGAGAGCGGACGGCGGCGCAGTGGACGTGAGCCGGGGAGGAGCAGAGCTCGTCCGTGCCCGAGTCGGCGGCCCGAGGGATCACTTTTCGGAACGAGGAAGCCTGGCACGACTTGACCTGGGCTTCTCGGAGGAAGGGGCATCTCATGGCTTGGCTCCGGTCGGCGGGGCTCGTGGGGAGCTCCTATTTCTCGCTCGTTGGGGCGGGAGGCACGGATGAGGGCGCGTCGGTTCGCTTGCCGCCGTCGGCCATCGTCATCCCGAGCTCGGGTACGAGAAATGCGTGGTCCTCGAGGGGGACGGGCTGCTCGTTCGGCCGGAACTGGAGGCGTACGGCCTTCAGGATCGCCCTCCCGATCACGAGACCGCTCACCACCACCGCACCCCAGAGGCACCAGTTCGTCATGATCCAGAGCTTTTCGGGGTCTCCCCAGTCGCTCATTTGTTGCTCCCTTCCGTCCCGCGGTGCGGGACGTTTGCTGAAGAGGGACAGCGCAACAGCGATGCCGCCGGGGCGATCCCGGGCGGCCTTCGAGCTAACACCTTCAGCTCTAAAAGGTTGCTAGGCCGGACGAGCTCCATTAGGAGTGAAAGGCGACCGGATATGTGTGGGATTCCCAGACGAGGCGGTCGGGATTTCCGGCAGGGATCTCGGGAAGAACGCCGACAGGATTGGGCAATCCTGGAAACAGGACGGGGCGACGTGCCCTCACGTCGCCCCGTTTCGCCGGCCGCAGCCGGACCAGGAATCGCCCTTCTTCAATGGTGGAGGAACTCCGTGACCATCGCCTCCCATTTCGCCCTGGGAAGCGCGGTCGGTCCCGGGATCAGCAACTCGCCGCCGTCGGCCGCCGCCATTCCGAGCTCCGCCTCGAGGAAGTGCGCGAAGCGGTGCTCCTCGAGCCGGAACCAGTCGCGCGCCGCGCCGCCGGTCGGAAGGTGGGCCCATGTCGCGTCATGCGGCTTCACCGTGAAGAGCCAGCCCTGGGTATACGGTGCGCGATTGAGAAGCCCGGGGCTTGGGCTCTTCCGGAACGCCGGGTTGATGGACGTGACCGTCCCGTCGACCGGGGAGGGGATCGACATCTCGCGGTCTCCCGAGCTGACGAGGACAGCGGGCTCTCCCTTTATCACGGTCGCCCCGACGTGGGGGAGCGAGACGACGTTCGCCCCCGGCAGAATCCGCTGCCCGATGTCGTCGAGGCCGACGCGGAGGCGTTGGAAGAGCCTCGGCTCGAGCCACGCATGCCCGGGGGTGTAGTGGCGCCCGCTGGCGAGGAGCAGTCCGTCCACCGGCTCCAGCCCCACCGCCCGCCCCGTCGCCTTCTGGTAGAGGCGGTAAACGCCCCAGGCCAGGAAGATCGGGATGCTGTACAGGGCGACGACGAGGACGAAGAGGAGGAACCGGACCAGCATGCCGCCCGCGAAGAGCCCGGCGACCTTCAGGAACTCTACGATTTCGTTCATGGCGTCCTCCTCTAGTTGGTCAGGAAGTGGGTCCGCACGATGTCGTCCCACCTCTCAGGATCGACTTCCTTGGCGATGCCGTGGACCGGCGCGCCGCCGTCCTGGGCGGTGACCATCGCCGGCTGCATCTGGGGCATCAGCCGTTCGGCCGCGCCCTCGAGGAAACGCCTCGCGGCATCGCCCGAAAGCAGGTCATTTAAGTTCTCAGACAGCTTCTTCGGGACGACCTTTATCACCCAGCCGCTCTCGTACGGGTCAGCGTGAAGAGTGCCGGGCGAGGACGCCGCTCGGGCGTTCACCGCGGCGACCACTCCGTCTACCGGAGCCAGCAGATCGAACCGCTTTCCGTCGGCCACGAGCGTGAAGGCCGGCTCTCCCTTGCGGACACTCTCGCCCACCTTCGGGGTGAGGACGGCCGAGACGGGTCCGACGAGGCGGTGGCCAAAGTCGTCGAGCCCCAACGCCACCGACCCGGCCCCTTCCGCCTTCGCCCAGACATGGCCGGGGTGGAGGAAGAGCCCTTCGGGTAGATGGAACCAGTTGAAGAGGCTCTTCGCCGCGGTCGCAGCCTGGCGCACCGCCGCCGTGGACGGAGACGAGACGAATCTCCAGAGCGGGATGAAGAGGAGGAGATAGGCGACGCCGAGCAGGTATTCGGTGGCTTTTTGGGCATGGAGGGTGAGGAAGTCGTGTTCGTTCATTGTGTCTGTTCTCTGTCTTTCCTTCTCGTCGAGGATCGGACTCGTGCTCGAGGGGCTCAGGCTGCCTTTGGCGTCGCGAACCCAGCATTGGCGGCGTGGGGGCCTTCAGCGTGGCGGAGGAAGCCGAGGAAGAAGAAGAGGGCGAGGAGCGCGAGGGGTGCGGCAGCGATCATGATGAGACCTCCCTTTCAAGCACTGGAGCGCGGCGAACGGTTTGTAGGTCCTTCGTTGTCCGCATGGCACTAACTCAACCGCAAGAGCCGGGCCAGGCCCTGAATCGCAGAGAAGGCCGTTGAAATCCGCACCGTTGATGCTTTTCGCGAGACAAGTAGTGTTGAAAAGGACAACGGACCGTTGTCATTCTCAACGACGCTGGATTGGGCGGATGGAGTGGTCCCCACGGATGCGGAAGAGGAAAAAGGTGGGACGGCAAGTTGCCTCGCCGCCCCAATCGTGCCCTCCTGATTGGGGCCAGGTGGTGTGGGGTCGGGTGGACGGGCTCCTAGCCCCGGAGGAACTCCTGGACGAGCTTTTCCCACTTGTCCTTTGGAAGGGCGGACGGACCGGGAACGAGGAACTCGCCGCCGTCGGCTGCCGCGGTTCCCAGCTGGGCGTCGAGGAAGTGAGCGAGACGGTGCTCCTCGAAGCGGAACCAGTCGCGGGCGGCTCCGCCCGTCGGGAGCGCGGCCCAGCTGGAGTCCTTCGTCTTTATCGTGAAGAGCCACCCGCGCGTGTATGGGGCTCGGTTCAGCAGGCCGGGCTGTTTCCGGATGGCCCGGTTGACCGAGGTCACCGTCCCGTTCACGGGGGAAGGGATCGACGCCTCGCGATCGCCCGATGCGATCACCGCAATCGGCTGCCCCTTCGTCACCTCTGTTCCGACCCGGGGGAGGGCGACGACAGCGGCGCCCGGGAGGATCCGCTGCCCGATGTCGTCGAGGCCGATCCGGACGCGCCGGAAGAGCTGCGGCTCGAGCCAAGCGTGGCCCGGGGTGTAGTGACGTTCGCCGGCGAGGAGCAGGCCGTCCACCGGCTCCAATCCGGCGGGCCGCTCCACGGCCTGGCGGTAGAGGCGGTAGACGCCCCAGGCGAGAGCGATCGGGATAGCGTAGAGCGCGACGACGAGGAACAGGAGAAGCATTCGGATCAGGAGGCCTCCGGCGAAGAGGCCGGTCAGCTTGAGGAATTCCACGATCTCGTTCATGACGGGGAGACCTCCCTTCCGAACACCGGAGCGGGCTTGTCCGCCGCGGGTTCGTCGGTGACGGCTGAGGGGCCGAGCCGGGCCAGGACGTCCTTGTAGAGCGGACAGCTCTTGTAGTCCTGGGCCAGGCAGGGGCTAGCGGACACCAGGTGGTCCAGGGGGACCATCTTCTTGAAGCTGCACGCGTCGCAATAGAGCATCACGACTTCTCTGAGGTAGGGGCAAGTCATCGAGGTCCGCATGGCACCCTGGGGATCGCAAGCCCCGCGCCATCGCCCGGACCGCTGAAAGAGCCGCTGAAATAGCGGCCATGGGACTCCGGGCGCCTCCAGTCGGCGTTGAGAAGGTCAATGGTCCGTTGTCATCCTCAACACCTGGAGGTCCCAGTCCTCGGTCAACTTTCTCCCGCCGCCTCGCCCTCGACCTTCCTCAGGCCGTATTTCCGGATCTTGCTGTAGAGGGTGACCCGGTCAATGTCCAGGATCCGGGCAGCGTGGGTGACGTTGCCGTCGGTTTGCTGGAGGACGCTGGCGATGTACTGCTTTTCGATCTCAGCGAGCGAGGCAGGGTGCGCCGGCGCCGGCGCGTGCGGGCCGGAGCTGAGCGAGAGTCCGAGGTCGCTCACCTGGAGGATCGGCTCCTTGGCCACGACGATGCCGCGCTCCAGGACGTTTCGAAGCTCGCGGACGTTGCCGGGCCAGTCGTGGGCAAGCAGAAGCGCCATCGCCTCGGCGGAGACCCCCTCCGCGTCGCGCTTCATCTCAACGCCGAGGGTCTCGAGGAAGTGGTCCACGAGGATCGGGATGTCCTCCCGGCGGTCCCGGAGGGGCGGCAGGGTGATGGTGATGACGTTCAGCCGGTAGTAGAGGTCCTGACGGAAGCGCTCCTCCTGCACCGCCTTTTTCAGGTCCCGGTTCGTGGCCGCGATGATCCGGACGTCGACCGGGACCAGCTCGGTACCGCCCACCCGCGTCACCTTGCGCTCCTCGAGGACGCGCAGGAGGTCCATCTGGAGCTTCGGGCTGATGTCCCCGATCTCATCGAGGAAGAGCGTCCCCTCGTTGGCCGCCTCGAACTTCCCCTCGCGGCGGGCGGCAGCCCCGGTGAAAGCCCCCTTCTCGTAACCGAACAGCTCGGACTCCAGAAGCGTCTCCGTGAGCGCCGCACACGAGACCTCCACGAACGGCCTTTCGTGGCGGGGGCTCTCTGCATGAATCGCCCGGGCCATCAGCTCCTTACCGGTCCCGCTCTCACCGAGGACGAGGATCGTCGACGGGCTGCGGGCGGCGGTGCGCGCCAGGTCGAACACCGCCTGCATTGCCGGGCTCTTGCTGACAAGGTCGCGGAACCGGTAGTCGCGCCGCAGCGCCTTCCGGAGGATGGTGTTCTCTCTCACGAGGCTCTGCTGCGAGACGATCTTCTGGATCATCAGGCTCAGCTCCTCCGGGTCGAACGGCTTGACGAGGTAGTCGAAGGCCCCGAGCTTCATCGCGTTGACCGCCGTGTCGACCGTGGCGAACGCGGTCATGATGACGACGGCGATCTCGGGGTGAAGCTTCCTGGCCCGGTCGAGGACCTCGAGCCCGTCCATGCCGGGCATTTTGAGGTCGCAGAGGATGATCGACCAGGTCCCGGCCTCGAGCTCCTTCAGGGCCGACGGGCCGTCCGGCGCCGAGGCGAGTGTGTAGCCGTCCTTCTCGAGCCAGCCCGAGAGGGACTCACGGACGATCTCCTCGTCATCGACGACCAGAATGTGGGTGTTTTTCTTGCTCATCGTTCTCACCATTCTCCGTCGCGAGCTCGAGGTACCGCTCGCGACAGGCGGGGCATAGGGTCTCGTTCTTGGCGTCGACCTCGCGCAGGCCCGGCGAACGGGCCATGGCGCATCGCGTCGACTGGCAGTGGAGGAGGCCGAACGTGTGGCCCAGCTCGTGAACGCACTCGGTGACGACGCGCGCCCGGAACCGGGCCGGGTCGGGGAGCATCAAGCCGTCCCCCGCGAGGCGGGCGGTAGAGACGACCGCCGCCCGTCCCTTGAGATGAGCCTCGCCGAAGACGAAGGTCAGGATCGGGATGAAGAGGTCGGCGTCGGTGATCGCCAGGACCCGGTCGGCGCCGGCCGGCCGGTGCTCCGCCAGCCAGTGAAGGATCTTCGTGGAGGAGTGTTGTCGGCGCCTGGGATCGAGCGATCCCTCGGGCCGCTCGGCGGAGAGGTGGGCTCCTACCGGGAGGCCGAACTCGCCGGCGACCCGGCGCTGGACCACTTCGAGGAGGTCAACCGCGACCCCGCTGGCTCCGATCCACCAGATGGCGATCTCCTTCACCGACCGCCGGCCCCGGAGGGAGCGTCGGGGGCCGCGCTACCGTCCGGGCGTGCGAGCGGGAGACGGATCCGCATCGTGGTTCCCCGTCCCACCTCGCTCTCGGCCGTCATCGTCCCGCCGTGCTTTTCGATAATCCCGTAGACCACCGAGAGGCCGAGCCCCGTCCCCATCTCCTTCGTCGTGAAGAAGGGGTCGAAGATCTTCGAGAGGTGCTCGGGCGCGATTCCCGTGCCGGTGTCGGAGATCGCGAACTCGACCTTCCTTTCCTCGGGGAAGACGCGGCTCGCGAGCGTCAGTATGCCCCCCTTCGGCATGGCGTCACACGCGTTGAGGATGATGTTGACGAACGACTGACGGATCTGGCCGAAGTCGGCCAGGACGACTGCCGGTGGCGACAGGTCCTTCTTCAGCTCCACTCCCTGGATGCTGATCTTGTGGGCCGCCAGGGAGAGCGCCTCCTCGAGCGCTGCGTGGGCCTCGACCTGCTCCAGCTTCAGCGGCCGCTCGCGGGCGAAGTCCAGGAGGTTGCGGACGATGACCGTGCAGCGCTCGGTCTCTCGTTGGATCAGCTTCAGGTTCTTCACGCAGAACGCCCGAACGGACTCGTCGAGGGCGTCAGTCTCCAGGGAGCGGATCAGCAGCTTGGCGAAGGTGAGGATCCCCGCCAACGGGTTGTTGATCTCGTGGGCGATCGACGCGGAGAGCTTCCCCAAAGAGGCGAGCTTCTCGGTCTGGACGAGCTGCGACTGGGCGCTCTTGAGGGCGGCCGTCCGCTCCTCGACCTGGCGCTCGAGGGACTCGAGGAGCTCCAGGCGGGCCTGGCGGCTCTCGGCGAGTGAGACGCTCAT
>CALFNC010000058.1 GCA_937902605.1 uncultured Acidobacteriota bacterium
CTACCCCGCTGTCTCGTCAGACGGCCGTGCCGCGCTCATCCTCCGATCCTTCCCGCTCTCTCCCGGGCGCCACCTCGCCGCCCGGTACGCCGTTCGCGCCTTCCCGGCCGTCGTCGCGACCCTCTTCCTCATCGCGGTCAGCAGCGTCGCGCTTCGCCTCGATGGCTTACCGCTGGCGGCCTCGCTCACGACTGGGCTTGTCGGGGCGCTCTCCATCCCCGCGCTTCACCTCGGTCTGGGCGCCCTCTATCCGCGATACGGGGCCTCCAGCGCGGTGGCGGCCGCGCTCGGACCGGGAGGCCTTTTCGCCATGGCCGCCTCCACCGTGCTCGCTCTCCTCGCGGCTCCGGTCGTCTCGCAGGAGCTCCGCGCCCTCCTCTCGGTCCTGTCGGGTCTCCGTCTCGACGAACGGACCCTCCTCGCCGCCTGGTGCGGGCTCTCGCTCCTGGCCGGTGCCGCTCCGCTCCTCCTCGCGGTCCGGTCGCTCGGACGCCGGGACGTCTCGCTGGCCTAGTCCGCTATCAGGCGACCCGGTTGTTCGCCGGTTCGCCCCGGAACAGGCGTGCGATCTCCTCGCAGGCCATCCGCGCCATGGAGAGGCGGACCTCCTCGGTCGCCGACCCGAGGTGTGGGAGCAGGACGACGTCCGGCCGGCTGAGAAGGCCCGGGTGGACCTTCGGCTCGTGCTGAAAGACATCGAGGCCGGCCCCGCGGAGGCGCCCCGACTCGAGGGCCCCAACGAGGGCGGCCTCGTCGACGATCGGGCCCCGGGCCGTGTTCACGAGGAACGACCCCGGCTTCATCCGCCCCAGCTCGGCGTCTCCGAACCTTCCGCGGGTCTCCGGCGTGAGCGGGACGTGGATCGTGAGGACGTCAGAGCAGCGGAGGAGCTCCTCGAATCGTTCGGGTCCGTCCTCCGCCACCACGGTGAAGACCGTCATCCCGAAGGCCACGGCCCGGCGCGCGACCGCCGACCCGATCCGGCCCGCGCCGTAGATCCCGAGGACCTTCCCTTCGAGCGAGACGCCGAGGAGCTCCAGAGGCTTCCATCCGGTCCACGTCCCCGACCGCACCAGCGCCTCCCCTTCGTGGAGCCGGCGCGTCACGGCGAGGATCAGGGCAAAGGCGAGGTCCGCAGTCGCCTCCGTGAGAACGCCAGGAGTGTTCGTGACGACCACGCCCCGGTCGCGGCAGGCTGCCAGGTCGATGTTGTCCGTCCCGACCGCGCAGTTCGCCACGATCCGGACGCGCGGCGCCGCGCTCAGGACGCGCGCGGTAATCGGAACGGGCGGGGTCGAGAGGATCGCGTCGACCTCCGACACCCGCCCGATCAGCTGGTCCTCCCCGATCCCGCTCTCACCGACCTCGATCGTCGCCCCCTCGAGGAGGTCCCCGAGGGACGGCTCCGGCAGGGGCTGCGTGACGTAGATCCTCATCGTTCTCCCCCCGGCCTCAGAGCCCGTCGACGAGGCGGTCCCCGAGAATCGACGGGAGCCCCGCGCGTAGGATCTTCCCGCGGGACCGCCCGACGTCGAACGCGACCCGCTCGAAGTGGACCGTCCGCGTCTTCGAGTCGTAGAGGACGAAGCTAGCCTTGGGGTTCCGGTCCCGCGGCTGCCCGACCGAGCCCGGATTCACCAGGTAGCGCTTCCCTTTCTCGAGAACGAGCCGCGCCCGAGGTTTCCGGACCGCCTCCACGTGAATCTCCTCGCCCTCCAGCGTGAATACCGACGGGATGTGGCTGTGCCCGAAGAAGAAGAGGTCGATGCCGGGCGCGAGCCGCTCGAGGTAGAGGAAGTTCATCGAGGCGTCCATGTCGGAGAAGATGTAGGAGTCTTCGTCGATCGGCGAGCCATGGCAGATGCCGAAGGCCCCGTCCACCACGGCGGGTCCGGGAGGGAGACGGCGGAGGAACTCGGTGTTCTCTCGCGAGAGCTTCTCGCGAGTCCAGCGCGCCGCCTCGAGGGCCGGGGGGTTGAACATCTCGCCGCTGTCGATCCCGCAGACGACCTTGTCGTGGTTCCCCCGGATCGCGAGCGTCGGGCAGGCCATCTTCCGGAAACGGTCCACGACTTTGTTCGGGTCGGCGCCGTATCCGACGAGGTCGCCGAGGCACACGACCCGTCCGACCTTCTTGCGCTTCAACCAACCGAGGACGGCCGACAGGGCCTCGTCGTTCCCGTGAACGTCCGACAGGATCAGATAGCGCACAGCGCCTCGTCGACGCGAAGCGCCACCGTTTCCGCGCTCTCCGTCTCCCCGACTCTCACCACGAGGTCCGCGATTCTATAGGAGGGGAGCCGCGCCTCGTAGAGCGCGAAAGCGTCCGAAACGGACCGGAAGAGCGGACGATCGGCCGCCTTCCCCGCGAGCCGCTTCTCGATGACCGAGAACGGAACGTCCAGGAAGACCGAGACGCCGCTCGCAGCGATGAATTCCCGGTTCGCGGGGAACGTGAACGTCCCGCCCCCCGCGGCGACCACCGCGGCCGGCAGCGTCACGGTCCCCTGAAGCAGCTCCGTCTCGCGCTCGCGGAACCACGCCTCGCCGTGGACTCGGAAGACCTCCCGGACGGTCTGGCCCGCCATTGCCTCGAACGCCTGGTCGAGGTCGACGAACGGTACGCGGCGGCGCACCGCCAGGAGCGTACCGACGGCGGTCTTCCCGGAGCCCATGAAGCCGACGAGATAGACCCTCTCGGTAGAACGGGCCGCTTTCAGTCCTTCGACTCCTTCAGCCATCGCTCCAGCCATTTGGTCGACGTGTTCCCTTCGCGGACGTCCTTCGCCCCGATCAGCCTCAGGTGGAGCGGGATCGTCGTCTTGACCCCTTCGATGACGAAGAGCTCGAGGGCCCTCTTGCCACGGCTGAGCGCCTCCTCGCGGTCCCGGCCGTGGACCACCAGCTTGGCGATCAGGGAGTCGTAGTAGGGAGGGATCCTCCAGCCCGTGTAGGCGGCGGTGTCGACGCGGACGCCCGGACCGCCGGGCGGGTGGAACGTCGTGATCATCCCGGGCGACGGCGCGAACGTGACCGGGTCCTCGGCGTTGATCCGAAACTCGATGGCGGCATCGAAGGCTTCGGGGCCAAGTCCCACCTCCATACCACGCGCATTTTGCG
>CALFNC010000059.1 GCA_937902605.1 uncultured Acidobacteriota bacterium
CGCGGGGTCTCCTTCTCGTAGAGGCCTCTGAAGAAGGCCTCGGGCGCCTCGCCCTCTGCTCCGAGAAGCTGATCGGAGAGGCCCGGGCGACAGTTCTCGAACGTCTGCAGCAGCGAGTCCACGAATCCGTCCAGGACCCGGACGGGGCTGGACGAGCCTCGGGCCAGCATGCTGAGCGCCCGTGCGAGTGTCGAGTTCACGGCGAGGTGCGGCCCACGCCCCCGAGGATAACGCGGCGCCATCACAATCCCAGGTAAGCCTCGCGAACGCGCTGATTCTCGAGCAGCTCGTTGCCGGTCCCGGAGAGGACGACGCGCCCCGACTCCAGAACGAAGCCCCGGTGCGCGATCCGAAGCGCGTGCTCGGTGTTCTGCTCCACGAGCAGCACCGTGACTCCCTGACGGTTGATCTCCTCCACGACCCGGAACATCTCTTCCACCAGCAGCGGCGCCAGCCCGAGACTCGGCTCGTCGAGCATCAGGATCCGCGGCCCCGCCATCAGACCGCGGCCGATGGCCACCATCTGCTGCTCGCCGCCTGAGAGGGTCCCGGCGATCTGGCTCCGGCGCTCGAGGAGCCTCGGGAAGATGGCAAAGACCTTCTCCAGCCGCTCCGCCTGATGAGGCCGCGCCGCCCTGTGGAAGCCCCCCAGGAGCAGGTTGTCGCGCACCGTCATCTCGGGAAAGAGCTTTCTCCCCTCGGGGACGTGGATGACGCCCCGCTCGACGATCTCCATCGTGGAGCGGTTCTCCAGCGGGTCTCCGTCCAGCCGGATCGTCCCGGACTCGGGCTTGAGCTGCCCCGAGAGCGCCTTCAACGTCGTCGTCTTCCCCGCGCCGTTCGCGCCGACGAGCGCCACGACCTCGCCGGACGGAACGTCGAAGCCGACGTCCCAGAGCGCAATCACCTGACCGTAGCGGACCTTCAGTCCCTCGACGTGCAGCATCACGCCACTCGCTTGCCGAAGTAAGCAGCCAGGACGGCGGGCTCCTCCACCACGCGCTCCGGGCGGCCCTCGGCGATCTTCTCCCCCTGGTTCATCACGACCACGCGGTCGCTGATCCGCATGATCGCCTTCATGACGTGCTCCACCAGGACGACCGTCACGCCCGACGCCCGGATCTGCCGGACGAGATCCGAGGCGTCGTCGACCTCGGTGGCGTTCAGCCCCCCCATCGGCTCGTCCAGGAGCAAGAGGCGGGGTCTCGTGGCCAACGCCTTCGCCATTTCGAGGCGTTTCTGGTCCATCAGCGTCAGCTGGCTCGCGAGCTCGTCCACCCGGCCGGCGAGACCGACGCGCGTAAGCTGAACCGTGGCGGCCGCCTCCGCGTCTTTTCGGGCCGGGTGGCGAAGAAACGCGGCGAGCGTCACGTTCTCACGCACGGAAAGGCCGGGGAACGGCTTGACGATCTGAAACGTCCTGGCGATTCCCCTCCGCGCCACCGCGTGAGGCCGCAGCCCCACGACGCTCTGCCCGTCGAGCCGGATCGTTCCTTTCGAGGGGCGGACGAAGCCGGTGATGAGATTGAAGACCGTCGTCTTGCCGGCGCCATTCGGCCCGATGAGCCCCAGGATCTCCCCCTCGTTCACCGAAAAGGAGAGCTCGAAGACGGCGCCTACGCCGCCAAAGTGGCGAGTGAGACCCTGGACGTCGAGGAGCGCCACGTCAGCCTCCCGTCCTGGCGCCGGGCGTGAGCCGGCGCACGCGACCCCAGATCCCCTCCGGCATGAACCGGATCACCAGCATCATGAAAAGGCCGTAGAAGATGAGGTGGCCCATCTGGAAGCGATCCCGCACCAGCTCGGCGACCGCGGTGAGGAAGACGGCGCCGATCAGCGGGCCGCCCACCGTTCCCAGTCCGCCCACGACCGCGATGAAGACCATCTCCATCGAGAGCCCGATGCCGGCGACGGCGTCGGGGTCGACGTACCGGAAGTAGAACGCGTAGAAGCCGCCCCCCATGCCGGCGAGGAAGGCGGAAAGCGCCAGCGTCACCACCTTGGCGCGGACCGTGTCGATCCCCACGGCCTCGGCGGCGTCCTCGTTCTCGCGGATGGCGACCAGGTACGCGCCGAGCCTGGAGTTCCGCAGCCACCCGGTCGTGAGGAGAGCCACGACCGCCAGCACCGCGGCCGCCGCGAAAAAAGGGGGCTTCCTTTCCCAGTTCACCTCCAGGCCGAAAAGACGCACCGGAGGAAGCGTTGTGATGAGGTAGCCGACGGACCCTGCGGTCACCGACTCCCAGTTCAGGGCCACGAGCTTGACGATCTCCGCCACCGCCAGGGTGGCAAGAGCGAAGTACGGGCCGCGCAGCCGGAAACAGAGGAGGCCGATGGGGACCGAGACGAGGGCCGCCGCCAGGCCCCCGAGGGGAATCCCCCACCACGGCGCCAGACCACCCTTCAGGTAGAGGATGATCGTCGTGTAGGCGCCCACCGCGAAGAGCGCGGCGTGCCCGAACGAGACCTGCCCGGCGAAACCGCCCAGGACGTTCCAGGCCGCGCCGAGGACCGTCCACATCAGGATGAGGATGCAGACGTGCAGGAAGAACGAGTTCCGGATGGAAAGGGGAATGGCGACCAGAACGGCCACGCCGAGGAGCGCGGGCAAGAGCCTGCGCGTCACCTCCCTGCCCCGAACAGGCCCGACGGCCGGTAGAGGAGGACGGCCAGGAAGAGCACGAAGCCGATCCCGTCCTTGTAGGTGCCGGAGACGTAGACCGCGCCCAGCGACTCGACGACGCCGAGGAGGATCCCGCCCGCGATGGCTCCCGGGACAGATCCGAGACCCCCCAGCACCACGATGACGAAGCACTTGACGATGAGCAGCTCTCCCACCGTCGGGTAGAGATAGAGCGACGGCGCCAGCAATACGCCTGCGGCGCCGGCCAGTGCCGTCCCCAGGCCGAACGTGACCATCGCCACGCGCTCCACGTCGATCCCCATCAGCACGGACGCCTCGGGGTTCTGACTCGTCGCGCGAATGGCCCGCCCCAGATCTGTCCGCGACAGGAACAGCCAGAGCGTCACGGTGATGAGGATCGCCAGCACGAATGCGACGGCCAGCGGAACCGCGATGGCGATCCCCAGCGGCCGGAACGGCGTGATCCCGTATGAGAGGGAGATCGTCCGGTAGTCGCCGGTCCAGGCGAAGAGGGCCAGGTTGGCGATGAGAAGCGACAGACCGGCCGTGTAAAGGAGCGTGTTCAGCTCCCCGCCCGGGATGATCTTCCGGAGGAGAAGCCGGTAGAGGAGCATCCCGGCCACGAACATGAGAGGCGTCCAGACAAGGAGCGACACGAACGGATCCAGCTTCCAGAGCTTCTGGCTCCAGAAGGCCCCGAACATCCCGAGCATCACCATCTCTCCGTGGGCGAGGTTGATGATCCGCATCACCCCGAAGACCACGGTGAGCCCGATGCCGATCATGGCGTAGAGGGCTCCCGTCAGGACCCCGCTCACGAGGCTCTGGGCAAACGTCTCCATCGGCCGGAAGTCGCCGCTACTTCTTCACCGGCTCGGGAAAGACGAGCGCTGTCTCGGCGAAGGCCTTCGGCCAGACGTTCAGGAGCTGGCCGCCCTTCCACTGGGCCATGACCGACTGCCCCGGCGAGTAGACATTCTGGTTCGTGTAAGCGTCGCCCAGAGGGCCAGTCCAGTTGCCGAACTTCACCTTGCCGAAGACGGTGGTCATGTCGGTGGCGAGAAGCGCCTTGCGGATCGCCTCGCGGTCGGCGTCGAGATCGCCGGTCAGCTTCGCCCGCTTCAGAGCGTCGGCCAGGATGTAGATGGCCGAGTACCCCTCCACCTCGTGCTCGTGCGGCCAGATG
>CALFNC010000060.1 GCA_937902605.1 uncultured Acidobacteriota bacterium
CCGTCGGGACGACCGGCGGCGGCGCCGCCAGCCAGGTGAGCGGGGTCTCCCCGATCCGGCCGGGCGCGCCGGGCGGCGTGAATGCGGTCGCTCGCCTCAACTGGAACGAGCTGCCTGAAAGAGGCGTGGCCGTCTTGCCGCCGCCGAGCGATTGACCGAGCGCCCGGTGGACAAGGGAGTGGATGTTGCCGGGATCCCGGAAGCGAACCTCCTCCTTCTGCGGGTGGACGTTCACGTCGCACAGCGCCGGGTCGCACTCCAGGAAGAGAACCCATCCCGGGTGACGGTCGTCACGGAGCACCTCGCGGGCCGCCAGCGTCGCGGCATGGCTCACCGTTCCGTCCTTCACGGAGCGCCCGTTCACGAAGAGCCACTGGTTCGTCTTCGACGCGAACGTCACCTCGGGTCGCGTTACAGCCCCCGTGAGCGTCACCCCTGGCGCCTCGCCCGAGACGTCCAGCACCTCGCCCAGCTCCGACGCCCCGAGCAGCTCCGTGAACCGGTTCGCGGCCGAGGAGGCCGGCGGGAGATCGAGGGCCGTCCGCCCCCTCGACAGGAGCGTGAAATGGACGGCTGGCCGTGAGAGGGCGAGTGCAATGCAAGCCTTCGAGACGGCCCTCAGCTCCGCCTCCGGCGACTTCAAAAACTTCCGCCTGGCCGGGACGTTTCCGAAGAGGTCCTCCACCATCACCCGTGCCCCCTGCGGCTGGCGCGCCGGCGTGACGACGGGGCGCGCCCCGCGGTCGGCGACGACCTCCGTTCCGAGCCCCGACCGGTCGGGCGACGTCACGAGCGACAGACGCGCCACCGACGCGATCGACGGCAACGCCTCACCGCGGAAGCCGAGCGTCCCGATCGCGGCCAGGTCCTCGGCGCTGCGGATCTTCGACGTGGCGTGCCGCTCCAGCGCGAGCCGTGCGTCCTCGGGGTCCATCCCCGAGCCGTCGTCCGTCACGACGAGCCGTTCGATCCCGCCGCCGTCGGCCTCCACGGTGATCCGCGTCGCCCCGGCGTCGAGCGCGTTCTCGACCAGCTCCTTCACGACCGACGCCGGCCGCTCCACGACCTCTCCGGCCGCGATCTGGTTGACGAGCGCGTCCGGGAGAACGTGGACCTTCGGCACGAGGGGGATGATAGCGGGGAGGTGGAAAGGAGCGTTCTTATGAAAGCGATGATCATCCGCGAGTTCGGCGGCCCCGAAAAGTTCGAGCTGGCCGAGATGCCCAAACCCGTACCCGGACCGGGGCAGGTTCTGATGAAGCTGAAGGCCACCAGCGTGAACCCCGTCGATTACAAGATCCGGATGAACCCGTCCAACTGGGCCAAGGTCCCCGTCCCGGCGATCCTGGGCTACGACGCCGCGGGGGCGGTCGAGGCCATCGGCGACCGGGTCACCCACTTGAAGCCCGGCGACGAGGTGTTCTACTGCGCTCGGATCTTCGGCCGCCAGGGTACCTACGCCGAGTACCACGTCGAGGACGCCGAGATCGTGGCCAAGAAGCCCGCCAATCTCACCTTCGAGGAGGCCGCCAGCCTGCCCTTGGCCGCCATGACCGCCTACGACTCCATCGTCACCTTCTTCCAGACCAAACCCGGCGACACCGTCCTGGTCCATGCAGGGGCCGGCGGGGTCGGGGCCTTCGCCGTCCAGCTGGCTCGGGCTTCGGGCGCGCGTGTTCTCTCCACCGGCCGGAAGGAGAACGAGGCCCTGATCAAGAGCCTTGGGGCCGACGAGGTCATCGATTACCGGTCGGTGAAGTTCGAGGACGAGGTCAACCGCCTCACCGGCGGCCGGGGGGCCGACGCCGCTTTCGACACCGTGGGGGGCGACACCCTCGTCCGGAGCATCAACTGCGTCCGGCCCTTCGGCAAGCTGGCCACGATCGTCAGCGTCGCGGGAAGCATCAACGGCATGCAGATCCGCAACCAGACCCTCTACTTCGGGTTCATGGAACGGACCGAGACGAAGATCCAGGCCCTGTTCATCCTCGCCTCCCGGGGGTTGGTGAAGCCCCTCATCGACAGCGTCTTCCCCCTCGAGAAAATCGCCGACGCCCACCGCAAGATCGAGGCGGGCGGGATGAAGGGCAAGATCGTGATCAGGGTCTGAGCTATGAGGGTGTGTATCAATCTGGAAGGAGCCGTCGTTACTGAGCCGCTCACGGCTCTGTTTTTCGGCTGCTCGCTTCCTTCTTCCGTCCAGAGAACTTCGCGAGCCTCTCCTTCACCTCCCTGAAATCGCCTCCGCTCGAGTAGCCGTTGATCGCCTCCAGGCGCAGCGCGTCGTCCAGGGAACGCCCCACGATGTCGAGCGCGGTCTCCTTCGCCGAGCGAATGGCCTGCTGGCTGTTGCGCAGGATCATCTCGGCATACCGCTCGGCCGTGGAGAGCAACTCGTCCGCAGGAACGACCTTGTTCACGAGCCCGAGCCGGAGCGCCTCGTCCGCCTGCACCTCCCGGCCGGTCAGCGACAGGTCCAGAGCCGCCGCGAGTCCCGCGATGGCCACCAGCCGAACGAGGCCGCCGTCACCCTGGTGCAGCCCGTGGCGAACTTCGAAGACCCCGAACGAGGCCGAGTCCGCGGCGATGCGGATGTCGCAGGCCAGCGCCAGCTCGAAGCCGCCGCCGGCCGCCAGGCCGTTGATCGCCGCGATGACGGGTTTCGTGATTCGATGCTGCCCCCGCGTCAGCCCGCCGCCGATGCCGGTCGCCGCATTGCGGCGCACGTCGAGCATGCTGGCGTTCTCCCATCTCGGGATCGCCGTTTTCAGGTCGGCGCCTGCGCAGAATGCCTTTCCGGCGCCGGTCAGGATCGCGACATCCAGCGTCGGATCGTTCGCGAAGTCCCGCCAGATCGACCACAGCTCCTGATTGAGCGCCTCATCCAGGGCATTCAGGGCGCCCGGCCTGTTCAGCGTGATGTGGGCTACGCGGTCCTTCTTCTCGTAAATCGCCTTTTTCATCTGGTCCTCCTCGAGAGCGTTCGACGGGGCCGTCACGGGATTCTGCCGGAAAAACTCCCTCCCGGACACGGCCTGACCGGCTCGCCCC
>CALFNC010000061.1 GCA_937902605.1 uncultured Acidobacteriota bacterium
GAGGCTGCCTCACCGTTGCTCTTCCCGTACACGGTCGCCAACGCGCCCGCGTCGGTCGTCGCCCTCGAGCTCGTGATCAAAGGGCCCAACGTCACCGTGATCCAGAAGGACCCGGCCGCGTTCAACGCCCTCTTCTACGGCCGGATGATGCTGGCCGACGGCCGCGCCGATGCCCTCCTGATCGGTGCCGCCGATGAGTGGAGCCTCACCTATCACCAGGCCTACGAGCACCTCCGGGTCACCCGGAGCGACGGCCGCGAGGGATTCGTCCTCGGGGAAGGGGCTGGTGTCGTCCTCGTCGAGCCCGAGGAGTCGGCTCGTGCCCGGGGCGCGCGGGCCGACGTCCGGCTCGCCGGGCTTGCGACGCGCCCCATCCCCATGTCTCCTCACGTACGCCGGGCCAGCGCGGCCCAGCTGGTCGCGACCATCCGGGCCGCGCTGGAAGAAGCCGGGACCGCTCCTGCCGCCATCGGCCTCGTCCACCTCTCCGCCAACGGAGTCCCGTGGGTCGACGAGGCCGAGCAGCAGGCGCTCCGGGAGGTATTCGGCGACCCGCTCCCCGAGGCGGCCGCGGTGAAGCTCCAGATCGGCGAGAACCCGTTCGCGGGGGCCACCCAGCTGGCCCTGGCTGCGGCCGCGTTGCGCTCGGAAGACGGCCTTCGGGCGGTCCTCGTCAACGCCTTCGGCGCGGGCGGGAACTTCTTCTCGGCCGTGCTCTCCAGGGAGTGAAGGGATGGAGGCCGCCCGCAGCGGAACCGCCGGGCCTCAGGCCTCGACGGCTCCCTGTGGAAGTCGTTGAATCTCCTTGGCCTTGATTGCGGCCCGGTGCTCGGCGAGGTAAGCCCCCACCTTCATCATCCTCTGCGTCCGGAGAAGCACCCGCGTGATGTAGGGGATGTGCGACGGCTTCACCTGCTTCATCCAGGCGAAGATCGATTTGTCCCCCCCGATGTTCAGGATGGACCTCCTCCATGTCTCTGCGTACAGCTCGAAAAAGCGGGCCGCCCCGAGCTTCGGCTCCCATAGGAGGTGGTGCATGTCGTACTTGAACCAGGGCTGACCGTCGAGCACGGAAGCGAGCTGGTCGAAGAGCGCGGTCCCGGGAAGCGGCGTCAGAATGGTGTACCCCGCCCGCTGGAGCCCGTACTCTGCCACGAAGTCCCAGAGGTCCTGAAAGTCCCGCTCCTCCCAATCGGGGTCCACGAGGAAGTTACCGGTGACTCCGTACCTCATCGACCGGGCAACCTCGGCCGCCCGGATCGTCTCAGCGACCGACAGGTCCTTCGTCACCCGGTCGAGCGCCTTGTTCGTGGCTGCCTCCAGCCCGAAGAAGATGTCGAAGTCCTGCGCCAGCGGTCGCCAAGCCTCGAGGAGCTCGGGGTTCTTCGCGACGACGTCGGTCCGGGTCTGCGCGAGGATCCACCGCTTGTGGACGCCGCGCTTCTTCAGCGCGGCCGCCAGCTCCAGGCTCCTGGCCGGGTGGTTCCAGAAGAGGTCGTCGACGATGAAGACGTGAGGTCCCGTCTGGACGAAGTCGTCGACCACCGCACCGATCGACCGCTCGCGGAACGACCGGCCGTACAGCTGCCACACCGAGCAGAAGTTGCAGCGAAAAGGACATCCTCTCGCCGTCTCGATCGTCCAGGCCGGTTTGAAGAGAAGGCACTGGTAGCCGTGCCGGAATTTCGAGACGAGATCCCGGGCCGGGAGCGGGACCGTATCGAGGCAGGTCCGTGCGGTTATCGGGGCGCTCTCTCTCCAACCGCCGTCGCCGTGAATCAGAAGTCCTGGGACCTCCGCGAGAGGCGTCTTCCGCTCGAGGGCCAGGGCGAGCGCCGGGACGATCTCCTCGCCGTCGTCCACGCAGATCGCGTCGACCGCATCCTCCCGCAGCGGCGCCGGGAAGGCCGCCGCCGCGTGTCCGCCCGCCAGGACGAACGTCTCCGGGGAGAGCCGTTTCACCTTCCGGGCCACGTCCACGACCATGTCGTACTCGAGCGCGTGCATTCCGGCCACGCCCACGAGATGGGGACGGACCTTCCTCACCCACCGGGAGAGGCTCTCGCCAAAACGGAGGTCGACGAGGGAGACCTCGTGCCCCTGCTTCCGGAGCGCTGCTCCGATGTACTCCATCCCGAGGGGCTCGGCCCGGAAGAACGGCCCGAGGCCGAACCGTTCGTTTCCGGGGTCGGGACGGATGAGAAGAACCTTCATAGGCTCCCCCGCGCCAGCCGCCGCGGCCCGCTCCATCCGGCGCTTTCCAGGACCTTTTCGATCTCGTCGTGGGACAGCACCCGGCTCGACGCCTTCGCCACCTGGAGGATCATCTCCACTCGTTCGGGCGTCGACTCGAAGCCGTGGGCGCCGAGCCAGAGCTCGACGTTCGACTCGCCCGACATCGGGCCGACCTCGATCTCCTGCCGGCGCCCGACCCACCCCGCCGGGAAGCTCGAGTAGACCATCTCCGCGAGGTCGAGGTCCCCTTTGCGGCGCGCTTTCAGGATCGCGGCGGCGTGGACCCCGGTGCCGGTCCGGAAGGCGTCGCGCCCGACGAACGGGGTACTCGGCGGGATCTCCACCCCCGTGGCCTTCGAGACCAGGTCGACGTACTCGGGGAGCGTCGTCAGGTCACGGTCGATCCAGCCGAGGAGCTTCAGGTTGACGAGGAGCTGCTCCATCGCGGTGTTCCCGACCCGCTCCCCGATCCCCAGCGCGCAGCCGTGCGCCCGGTGAGCTCCTGCCGCGAGCGCGGCGATGGCATTGGCCACGCCAAACCCGCGGTCCTGGTGGCCGTGCCAGTCGATCTTGACGCCCGGGTCCACGCGGGCCACGACGCCCGCGACGAAGCGGACGACCGCGGCCGCGCCGGACGGCGTCGCGTGTCCCACCGTGTCCGACACGCAGATCCTCCGGGCGCCCGCGCGGATGGCCGCCGCATACATCGCCTCGAGGTCGCCGGGCCGGGCACGCGTCGTGTCCTCCGTGACGTAGAGGACGCCGAGACCGGCGCCGACGGCCAGCCGGACGGACTCCTCGGTCTTCCGGAGGAGCCATGAGAGCGTCCAGTCCTCGGTCTGGCAGCGGATCGGCGACGACCCGAGGAAGCAGTTCACCTCCACGGCGACGCCCGTCCGCTCCGCGATCCGGATGATCGGCAGAATGTCCGACTCCAGCGTCCGGGCAGCGCAGGCGAGGCGGATCGGGATCCGCTCCGACGCGGCCGCCCGCACCAGACGCTCCGCGTCCTTCGCAAAGGAGGGCCCGGCCCCCGGAAGGCCGATCGTGGCCGTCTCGATCCCGAGCCGAGCCATGCTCCGAAGGATGTCGAGCTTCTCGGCGAACGACGGGTGGACGACCGACGGGGACTGAAGCCCATCCCGGAGCGTCTCGTCGACGACCTCGACGACACCGTGCGGAGGACGTTGGTTCTCCGCCTCGCCATTCCAGTCGTAGATCAGCGGCCTCATAACTTTTCTTGCGGACGATTATTACCGATCCGGCAGAATAGGTCCGTGATGAACGACATCAACCGATCGGGACGCGGTTGCGCGTTCGCCGTCGACCTCGATGTGCGGTTCCCCGAGGTCGACGCGTACGGCGTCGTCTGGCACGGGAACTACGTCCTCTACATGGAGGTCGCGCGGAACGCCCTTTGCACCGCGGCGGGCCTCACGCCGGCCGAGGCGCTCGCCGCCGGCTACAAGGTTCCGATCACCAAGGTCGAGGTGCAGCTCAAGAAGCCGGCGCGGCTCGACGACCGCCTGGAGGTCTCCGCCTGGCTCATCCCTCCGGAGACCGCGAAGCTCAAGATGACTTACGTCGTCCGGCGCCTCCCCGAGCACGAGGTCCTCTCCACCGGCTCCACCGAGCAGGTCCTCCTGAACCCACGCGGCGAGCTCCTCCTCTCGTTTCCGGCGGCCGTGAAGGTCCTCGTCGAGCGAATCCTCGCCCACCAGCGCGGCGAGCTCGACTTCCCCGCCCCGAAGATCCCGATCGGGTCGTAGGCTAGGCGCTGCGTCCCCGCCGTCAGCGCGTCTTAGGGAAGGTCGCCACCGCACGCGTCGGCTCGCCGGCGGCCGACTTCAGCGTCAGCGTTCCGCCGTGGGCCTTGACGATCCGCTCGGCGATCGGGAGGCCGAGGCCGGTCCCAGCGGGCTTCGTCGAGACGAAGACCTTGAAGATCTCCGCCAGCTTCGACGGGTGGACGCCGGGACCCGAGTCGGCGATGGTGAGACGCCAGGCGTCCGGCGTCTCCTCGATCTTGACGTCGACCTCCCGCGACGAGGCGCCCCCGCTCTCCACGGCGTCGAGCGCGTTGCCGACCAGGTTCAGGACGACCTGCTTCACGCGCTGGGAGTCGAGGAGCGCCCGCGCTGGCGACGGATGTGGCGCAAAAGTGAGGCGGACGTTCCGGCGGGAGGCCTCC
>CALFNC010000062.1 GCA_937902605.1 uncultured Acidobacteriota bacterium
GGGCGCTGAACGCCTTGAACTGCGGGTTGCTCTTGTCGCGCGCCCACTCGAAGCCGACCGACTCGTGGTTCGTCACGACTGCCCCGGCGGCCGCCATCCGCTCCAGCGCGTGCCGGCGGTATTCCTCGCCCCGCGCGCTCACCGCGTCCCAGACGAGGTGGACCTGCTCGCCCCCAGCAATCAGCTCGAGGACCGTCTGCATCACGCAGACGTGCGCCTCTACGCCGGCGACGACGATCTGCCGCCTTCCGGCAGGCACCTCCGGCCGCGAGGCGGCCAGGGCGTCGATGAAGGACGGCTCGTCGCAGCAGCCGAAGCTCGTCTTCGTCACGAGCCGCGCGGGTACGGTGAGCGCGTCGAACGCGCCTCGGACGTCGGGGTGCGTCGGGCCTATCCCCTGCGGGTACTGCTCGGTCAGGATGACCGGCACCTGGAACAGCTCGGCCAGCTTCAGCAGCCGCACCGTCGCCTGAAGCACCATCTTCGGGCGAGCGACTATGTCGACCAGCTTCCCCTGAAGGTCGATGACGACGAGGACGCTCCGGTTCACGTCGAGGATTTCCATGCCCCACCTCCAAAAAGCGCCGACGATCCGAGTCCTATTGCCGGCGCGGATTGGAGGGAGAATAGCCCGCCCGGCGCTGTTGCAGTGAGAACGGCTCGCCGGATGGCAGGACAAAAGAGGGGAGACGGATGGACTATCCGATCTGGGACCTGGTGGCCACGGTGGGAGGCGGCGTCCTCGTCGGGGTCGTTTCGATCCTCCACGTCGTCGTCTCGCACTTCGCCATCGGGGGCGGGCTCGCTATCGCGGTGATCGAGACGCTGTCGGTCCGCCGGGGCGACGCCGCTCTCAGGGAGCTGGCGAAGCGCAGCTCGAAGATCCTCATCCTCGTCTCCACGGTGTTCGGGGCTATCAGCGGTGTCGGCATCTGGGTGACGATCGGCCTCGTCCATCCCGCCGCTACCTCGGCCCTCATTCACACGTTCGTCTGGGTGTGGGCGATCGAGTGGGCCTTCTTCCTCCTCGAGGTCGTCACCGCCCTGGCCTACTTCGCGACGTGGGACCGCGTGTCGAAGCGGACGCACCTGCTGCTCATCTGGCTCTACGCGTTCTCCGCCTTCATGTCGCTCGTCGTCATCCAGGGGATACTCTCGTTCATGTTGACGCCGGGCCGGTGGCTAGAGACCCGTTCGGCGACGGACGCCTTCTTCAACCCGACCTGGCTCCCCGGCCTCGTCTACCGGACCGGGATCTGCCTCCTCCTGGCCGGCGCGTACCTCACCTTCGCCGCCCTCCGCGAGAAAGGCCCCGCCCGCGACCACATGGTCCGCCTCCTGGCAGGTTTCGAGGCCGGCGGCGCCCTTCTCGCGTACGGCGGGTACCGGTGGTGGGAAGCGGCGCTGCCGGAGCACGTGAAGAGCCTTTTCGCAGGGGCCAAGCCGCTCCTCGCCACGCTCCACACGACCCGGTCGATCTCCCTGCGCGCCCTGGCATTCGTCCTCGTCGTCGCGCTCGTGGCCCTGCTGCTCCCCCGGATCAAGTCGACGGCGGTGGCGGTCGTCGTCCTGATCGCCGCCTTCCTCTCGTTCGGCAGCGCGGAGCGGCTCCGGGAGGGGGCGCGCAAGCCGTTCGTCATCCGCGACACCATGTTCTCGAACGGGATCCTCGTCAGCGAGCTGCCGTCGCTGAACGCCGCCGGAATCCTCACCAAGGCGCGCTGGGCGGCGCATGACATCGGGCCGTTTGCCGAATCCCGGGGCCAAGCGGTCTACCGGGCCGAGTGCGCGGCTTGCCACACGCAGGGCGGCTACCAGTCGATCCGGAAGGTGACGGGGTCGATGAATGCCGACCGCCTACGGGCCTTCCTCGACGAGTCGAAGAAGGACGGTGACGCCTGGCACGCCGTTCTCGACCATGGGGCGGCCCCCCCGAAACCCCGGTACCCATCGAGTGCACCGTTCGTCGGCACCGACGCCGAGCGGGACACCCTCGTTACCTTCCTCGTCAGCCTCCAGCCCGCCACCGGCGCGAAGGAATCCGCAAATGCCCGCTAGCCAGCTACTCGTCCCCGCCCTCGACCCGGCACCGATCCCTGGCCCGGCGTGGCTCTTCCACGTCCTGTTGGTCGCGACGTTCTTGCTCCACCTCCTCTTCGTGAACGCCGTCCTCGGCGGGACGCTGCTCGCTGCCACCGCATCGTTCGCCGGGAAGAGGCTGCGGCCTCTCGCGGTCCTCTTCGTCGAGATGAACTCCTGGACGATCTCCCTCGCCATCACGTTCGGAGTCGCGCCGCTCCTCTTCCTCCAGGTTCTCTACGGGCGATTCTTCTATTCGGCGACGATCCTCGTGGCGCGGGGGTGGCTCGGGATGATCGTTCTCCTCACCATGGCCTACTACCTGAACTACGTCGTGAAGGGGCGCCTCCGGAAGGGGGGGGATGCGCCGCTCCTGTTGGCCGTCGAGGCGCTCCTCTTCCTGGCCATCGCGGCGATCCAGGTCGCCGTCTACCTTCTCCAGGTCCAGCCCGCCCTCTGGGACGCCGCGTCCCCGTATGGGGATCGGAAGAGCACACGTCTGAACTC
>CALFNC010000063.1 GCA_937902605.1 uncultured Acidobacteriota bacterium
GATATTGGCGTGACTGGAGTTCAGACGTGTGCTCTTCCGATCTAGGCTCTCTTCTCGCTGAAGGTCGGCGAGACCTCCGACCCGGCCAGCACGACGCCTGGCGAGGCCATCCTTCGGGTACAGGACGTCCGGAAGTCGGGACCGGCCCAGTTCGCCGAGGTGAAGGCCAAGGTGATCGCGGACCTGGCCCGCAAGAAGCAGGACGAGGCGACGCTCTCCGCGCTGCGCGACTCAGCGCCCACGGGGGCCGGACTCGAGGCGGCCACAGCCAAGCTCGGACTGAAGGTCGAGACCCCTGAGGCATTCGGGAAGAACGGCCCCATCCCCGGCCTCGGCACGGGGAAGGAGATCCTCGATGCCGTCTTCGCCGCGAGTTCTGGGGAGGTCAAGGGGCCGTTCCTCATCGCCGGCCAGGGGGCCGTGCTCGTGAAGGTCCTCGAGAAGAACCCCTTCGACCGGCAGGCGTTCGACGCCCAGAGAGCCCAGATCGTCGACCAGCTCAAGAACAAGAAGTCGGGGAAGATCCTCCAGGCGCTCCTCGTCCGGCGGCATGCAGAGTCAAAGATCGACATCAACAAGGACGTCCTTGCCCGCTTCGGGGGGAACGGCTGAGGACCGGGGCGCCGGCGACGCCGGCCCCCCGACGGGCCCGGGGCGGCGCCCTACCGTGATCGGGCGGCTGTCCGGCGTCCTCCTCGAGTCGCGGCCGGACCGCGCGCTGATCGACGTGGGCGGGGTCGGATATGAGGTCGCGATCCCGCTTGGGACCTACTCGGCCCTCCCGCCCCCCGGAGAGCGCGCGACCCTCCACGTCCACACTCACGTCCGCGAAGATGCGCTCCAGCTCTTCGGGTTCGCCACGTCGGAGGAGCGCGCTCTCTTTGGGAAGCTGCTCTCGGTCTCCGGGATCGGCCCCCGGGTGGCGTTGACCGTCCTCTCGGGCCTTCCCATTCCGGACCTGGTCCGCGCGATCGTCACGCAGGACGTGAGGAGGCTCTCCACGATCCCCGGCGTGGGGAAGAGGCTGGCGGAGCGCCTCGGCCTCGAGCTCAAGGAGAAGCTGCGCGACCTCAGGTTCGCTCCGGCGTCGTCGTCGACGCTCCCCAAGGGATCGGCGGCCGAGGACGCGCTCGGCGCCCTCGTCAACCTCGGCTATCGCGAGGCTCAGGCCCAGGAGGCTGTGGAAGCGACCCTGAAGGAGTCCCCGTCCTCCGATTTGTCCGCGCTCATTCAGGGTGCCCTCAAAAGGCTGGCGAGATAGGCCGTGGACGAGCGAATCCTTTCCGGCGTCCTCCGGACGGAAGAAAGCGGCCCCGAGGTCACGCTGCGCCCGAAGGCCCTGACCGAGTTCATCGGCCAGCCGAAGGTCCGGGAGACGCTCGGCGTCTTCATCGAAGCTGCCCGGAAGCGTCGGGAGCCTCTCGACCACGTCCTCCTCTTCGGCCCGCCCGGGCTCGGGAAGACGACCCTCGCCCACATCATCGCAAGGGAGATGGGATCCCAGATCCGGGTGACTGCGGGGCCGGTCCTCGAGAAGGCCGGCGACCTGGCGGCGATCGTGACGAGCCTCTCGCCCGGCGACGTCCTCTTCATCGACGAGATCCACCGCATTCCGCCGGCCGTGGAGGAGATCCTCTACCCGGCCATGGAGGACGGAAAGCTCGACCTGGTCATCGGCTCCGGACCTGGCGCCCGGACCGTCGAGCTGAAACTTTCGCCCTTCACCCTCGTCGGGGCGACGACCCGCGCAGGTCTCTTGTCGCAGCCATTTGCGGCGCGCTTCGGCATCACGCATCGCCTCGACTACTACGACGCCGACGCCCTCCGCACGATCGTCCTCCGGTCGGCCGAGATCCTGGGCTGTCCCATCGAGGGCGAGGGCGCCACCGAGATCGCCCGCAGGAGCCGGGGGACGCCGCGTATCGCGAACCGGCTCTTGCGGCGCGTGCGCGACTACACCGAGGTTGCGGGGGCCTCCGCGATCACCGCAGAGGGAGCGCGCTCGGCCCTCGACCGGCTCGAGGTGGACCACCATGGCCTCGATGACCTCGACCGGCGCATCCTGACGACGATCATCGATCGCTTTGGGGGCGGGCCCGCGGGCATCTCGTCGATCGCCGCGTCGCTCGGCGAGGACAAGGGGACACTCGAGGACCTTTTCGAGCCGTTCCTCCTCCAATCGGGGTTTCTCACGAGGACGCCGCGCGGACGGGTCGTCACGGCGCTCGCCTACCGGCACCTCGGCCTCAAGCCGCGCGGGGGCGAGGGCTCGGCCCCTCTATTCGGCTAGCCCGGACATGGGCGCCCGCCGCGGACTCCTCGTCTACAACCCCGTCGCGGGTCAGCGGGATCGGCGTCCCGCGATGGAGGCGCTCGCTCGCGAGGCGGCCGCCCGGGATCTGGAGCTCGCGCTCCTCCCGACACGCCGGTCGGGCGACGCCGCCAAGCTCGTTTCCGAGGGCCTCCGCTCCCCCCCCGACCTCATCGTCGTCGCGGGGGGAGATGGAACTGTTGCCGAGGTCGCCGGCGCGCTCGCGGGCAGCACCGTTCCGATGGCCGTGGTCCCTACGGGAACGACGAACGTCGTGGCGAGGGAATTCGGAGTCGCTTCTTTCGCCCTCGCCCAGCGGTCACTCCACTCTGGCCGGACCGCGGCGCTTTCCGTCTGGCTCTCCGCCGGACGCCACTCGGTGATCGGCGCCGGAGTCGGCTTCGACGCCCGCGTGATGGGGAACACGGTGCCGGTCCTCAAGCGACTCTTCGGCCGAGCCGGGATCGGGTGGACGGCGACCGTGGAGTGGCTGAAGTACGAGTTCCCCCCGATCGAGGTGACCGGTGTCGACGCGGCCGGGTCCCCCTTCAGCCGGCAGGCGACCTTCGTCCTGTCGGCCAATACGCGGCGATACGGCGGCGACTCCATCCTCTCCCCAGGGGCGGAGCCGGGAGACGACCTCCTCGACCTCGTCCTTTTCACGTCCCATTCCACGGCCGACCTCTTCCGCTTCTACCGCCTGCTCCCGCGCGGCCGCGGCGAGCAGCTCTCCGTCCGCGGCGTGGAGCACTTCCCGGTCCGGTCTTTCGTGGCCCGCTCGCTCGCCGGGTACGAGCTCGAGGTCCAGGTGGACGGAGACGGCGCCGGGATGACGCCTGTCACGGTCGGCCCCGCCACCGGGACGGTCCAGGTTCTGGTCCCGTAGCTCCCGGGGGAACCGACCCGGGTTCCCCCGAAACATGTCAGTTCTTCCGGTAGTGGCAGCCCTTCGAGACGGAGTTCTTCAGGGCGGCCTGGGCGATCAGATAGCTCGCGTGCACGCCGTGGAAGAGGTCGACGATCTCCTTCGAGATCTTCGTCTCGTGGTAGAAGCGCTGGAGGCGCTTCTCCATGTCGCGGATGTCGGCCACGGCGCGGCCGAGGCGCTCGGCGGTCCGAACGATTCCGACGTAGTTCCACATCGTGTTCTGGATCGTCGTCCAGTCCTGTTGGATCAGCGCGGGGTCCTCGTTCCGGGCGCTCCCCGGCGACTTCCAGTCGGGAATCGCCCGGAAGACCCGTTCCGGGAAGGTCTGCCCCGCCTCGACCCGGTCCGCGATAGACGCCGCCGCGCTCGCGCCCCAGACCAGCCCTTCCAGGAGGGACGTGGAGGCGAGCCGATTGGCGCCGTGGAGCCCGGTGCAGCTCGTCTCGCCGACGGCGTACAGATGCCGGATCGTCGTCTTCCCTTCCAGGTCGACGAGGACGCCGCCGCAGAAGTAGTGGGCTGCGGGGACCACCGGGATCGGCTCGCGGGCGATATCGACCCCGAACTTGGCGCAGGTCGCGGCGATCGTCGGGAACCGGTCCGGGATCGAGAGCCGGTTGTGCGCCTTGT
>CALFNC010000064.1 GCA_937902605.1 uncultured Acidobacteriota bacterium
AGGCGACCAGGACGAGGTACGCGACGATCGCGAGACGCTCGCCGCCCACCCCTTCGCCGTTGTGGAACGAGTACGAGAGGGGACCGAGGCTCACCTTGGTCCCGAGGAACTTCAGGAGCGCCGCCACCACGCCCATCACGGCCCCGCCGGCTATGAACCCGGACGCGATCAGGGTCCCACGCTGGTTCCGAGCCGACTTCAACGATTCGTCGGAGCCCGCGGATCTCGCGACCAGGTGCGCCACGAGGCCGCCGACCAGGAGCGGCGTGTTCAGCTCGAGCGGAATGTACATGCCGAGCGCGAAAGCAAGCGCCGGCACGCCGATCATCTGCATCGTCATCGCCATCAGGGCGCCCACGCCGTAGAGGAGCCAGGGAACCGGCTCGTGAGACATCAGGGTCTGGATCACCGCCGCCATCGCGTTGGCCTGGGGCGCGACCAGGACGTCCTTGGCCGGGTGGACCGCGGACGGGACGAACCCGTAGGCCTGGTCGAGGAGCAGGATCACCGACCCGACGGTCAGGGCCGCGGCGAGCGTCCCGATCAGCTTCGACCGCTGCTGGACCGCCGGGGTCGACCCGATCCAGTACCCGATCTTCAGGTCCGTGACGAGGCCCCCCGCCATCGAGAGCGACGTGCAGACGACGCCGCCGATCAGGAGGGCCGCCAACATTCCCTCGCGCCCAGACAGCCCGGCCTCCACCAGGAAGAGCGACGTCAGGATCAGCGTCATCAGCGTCATGCCGGAGATCGGGTTCGTGCCGACGACCGCGATGGCCCGCGCCGCCACGCTCGTGAAGAGGAACGAGATGACCAGGACGACGCCGAGGGCGATCAGCGACTGCGGCGTCGCCCGCTCCTGGCCGGCCAGGACGCCGAACCGGAAGAAGAGCCAGAGGACGACGGCGAGGACCAGCAGCCCCCCCATCACCCCGCTCATCGGCAGGTCGCGGTCCGTCCGTTCCGATCCGGCGGCGGATCGGTCTTTCTTCCCGGCCAGCTCCTTGAACCCGAGCGAGAACGCCTTCGCGATGATCCGCCAGCTCCGCAGGATCCCCATGATCCCGGCGGCCGCGATTCCGCCGATGCCGATGAGACGGACGGTCGAGCGGAAGACCGCTTCCGGGGGGAGCGCGGCGAGGCCGGTCGGGACCGTGCCGGGGGCCACGCCTGCCGCCGCGAAATGAGACACCAGCGGCACGAGGAGGAACCACGAGACGAACGATCCGGCGCAGATGATGGCGGAATACCGGAGTCCGATGATGTAGCCGAGCCCCAGGACGGACGCCAGGACGTTCAGCCGGAAGACCATCTTCGCCTTGTCGGCGAGGAGCGCGAGGCCGGGAATCGCCCGGGTCGTGAAGACCTCGGTCCACGCCTCGAGGTGGATCACCAGAAAGTCGAAGAGGCCGCCCACCGCCGCCGCCACCACCAGCACCTTGGCCTGCCTTCCTCCGGACTCGCCGGCCACCAGCACCTCGGTCGTCGCAGTAGCTTCCGGGAACGGGAACTCGCCGTGCATCTCCTTCACGAAGTAGCGCCGCAGCGGCACGAGGAAGAGGAGCCCCAGGACTCCGCCGAAGAGGGCCACAAGGAAGAGCTTCACCAGGTTCACGTCCAGCCCGAGGATGAAAAGCGCCGGGAGGACGAAGATCGACCCTGCCACGACGAGCCCCGAGGCCGCCCCGACCGACTGGACGACGACGTTCTCGAGAATGGTGGAACGTCTCCGGAACGTGTACCCGAGACCGACGGCCAGGATGGAGATCGGGATCGCTGCCTCGAACACTTGCCCGACCTTCAGCCCCAGGAACGCGGCCGCGGCCGAGAAGAGGACGGCCATCCCCACCCCGAGGGCCACGGCCCGGGGCGTGAACTCCGCCATGTCGGATCCGGCCGGGACCAGCGGCCGATACTTCTCCCCCGGCTTCAGAGCGCGGTAGGCGTTCTCGGGCAACGACTTCGTCTCGGGTGCGTCCATCTCTCCTCCGGGAGCGCTATAGTAGTTTCCGGGGCGCCCGGTGACCATCCTGTCGGACCACCGGGCTCAGATTCCGGGCATGCCACACGAATCCAACGAAGAGGTTTCTGAATGTTTCGACGCGCCTTGGCCACGTTCCTGCTCTCCTTCGTTTTCGCGATGAACCTCGGCGCGACCGACACGAAAGCCGAAAGCTCCAGGAGCCGGCTTCTTCCCTTCCCCGCCGTCGAGAAGACGCTCCCGAACGGGCTGAAGGTGATTGTCGTCCCGACCGGGTTCCCAAACCTGGTCTCGATCCAGATCCCGGTCCAGACCGGGTCGCGGAACGAGGTCGAGCCGGGTAAGTCAGGCTTCGCGCACTTCTTCGAGCACATGATGTTCCGGGGGACGAAGTCCACGACCCCCGAGCAGTACGAGGGCTTCCTGACGAAGGCCGGGGCCCGGTCAAACGCCTACACGACCGACGACTACACGAACTACCACACGACCTTCGCGAAGGAGGACCTCGAGACGATTCTTCGCATCGAAGCCGACCGGTTCCAGAACCTCTCCTACGCCGAAGAGGCGTTCCGGACCGAGGCGCGGGCCGTGCTGGGCGAGTACAACAAGAACAGCGCCCAGCCGCTCGCCAAGCTGGAAGAGGTCATGCGCGACCGGGCGTTCCAGGTCCACACGTACAAACACACGACGATGGGGTTCCTGAAGGACATCGAGGACATGCCGAACCAGTTCGGCTATTCGAAGCTCTTCTTCGACCGCTGGTACCGGCCGGAAAACACGACCGTGATCGTGGCCGGCGACGTCGATCCAGCTAAGGTCCTCCCCCTCGTCGAGAAGTACTGGGGGGGCTGGGCGCGCGGAAGCTTCAAGGCAGACATCCCTGCCGAGCCGGCGCCCAAGGGGCCCGTCTACGCGCACGTCCCCTGGACGAGCCAGACGCTCCCGTGGATCGCCGTCGCCTTCCACGGCCCTGCCTTCTCCGAGACCGACAAGGAGTTCGCCGCGGTCGACCTTCTCTTCGAGATCTGGTTCGGCCACACGTCGGATGTCTACCGCCGGCTCGTCCAGAAGGAGCAGAAGGTCGACCAGCTCGACGGGGACGTCACCCCCTCGCAGGACCCGTCGCTCGTCGGGGCCTACGCCCGGCTGAAGAAGGCCGCAGACGCCGTGGACGTGCGGAACGCCTTCCTCGAGACGTTCGCCGCCGCCCGGACGATGAAGGTGGACGCGCAGCGGCTGAAGGACGCCCAGTCCAACGCGCGGTACTCCCTGGCCCGTACACTCGACAACACCGACCGGATCGCGTCGACCCTCGCGCGGTACGTCCGCTTCCGCCGCTCGTTCGACACGCTCGACGCGTTCTACCGGACCTACGCCTCGGTCACGCCGGACGACCTCCTCGCTGCCGCGCGGAAGACCTTCACGGACGACCGGCTCGTGGTGACGACTCTCTCGGCGGAGGAGCTGCCGAAGGAGGTCTGGACGATGCCGGCCCTCGCCTCCTTCGAGCCGAGGGCCATGGCCGCCGCCCCGCTCTCTCCGGTCTTCGTCCGCTCGGCGATCCCGCAGCTCTCGATCAAGCTCCAGTTCGCGGCCGGCTCCGCGTATGACCCGAAAGGGAAAGAGGGGCTTACCGCCCTCGCCGCGGCGATGGTGGCGCGCGGCGGCTCCGCCGACCGGACCATCGACGAGATCGAGAAGGCCCTCTTCCCAGTCGCCGGGAGCTTCCGCGAGAAGGTCGACAAGGAAGTGACCACCTTCACGGCGTCGATCCATCGTGACAACGCCCTGCCGTTCCTCGACCTCGTCCTGCCCCAGCTCCTGACACCGGGCCTGCGCGAGGAGGATTTCCGCCGCTTGAAGGACGCCGGGCGCAATGCCCTCCTACAGGACCTCCGGGAGACGAACGAGGAGGAGCTCGGGAAGGAACGGCTGCAGGCGAACGTCTTCGCCGGGACCCCCTATGGCCACCCCGTCGCCGGCACGGCCGCGGGAATCGATGCCATCACGCTCGACGACGTGCGGACCTTCATCCGTACTGCCTACACCCGAGGGGCTCTCACGGTCGGAGTCTCAGGCGACATCCCGGCCGGCGTTCTCGCTCGCCTGGAAAGCGCCGCAGCGGCACTCCCGGCTGGCCCCGGCCTCCCGGCCCCGCAGGGGGTTCTTGGACGCCGTTCCAAGGGGATCGAGATCGAGATCGTGAAGAAGGAGACCCGGGCCACGGCCATCTCGTTCGGCTTCCCGATTTCCGTGACGCGGGCCCACCTGGACTTCCCCGCCCTGTCCGTCGCCCGGGCGTGGCTCGGCGAGCACCGCTCGTCGATGTCGCACCTCTACCAGCGGATCCGCGAGGTCCGCGGGATGAACTACGGCGATTACGCCTACATCGAGGCCTTCCCCCGCGGCATGTTCCAGACCTTCCCCGAGGCGAACGTCCCGCGCCGGGCCCAGCTCTTCGAGGTTTGGATCCGTCCGGTCGTCCCGGCCAACGCGCACATGGCGCTCCGCATCGCCCAGTACGAGCTCGAGAAGCTCGTGGCGAACGGCCTGACGCGCGAGGAGTTCGAGAGCACCCGCGACTACCTGATGAAGAACGTCTACCTCCTGACTTCGACCCAGGAAGCCCAGCTCGGATATGCCCTCGACTCCAAGTGGTACGCCATCGGCGAGTACACGGCCTATATGCGGGATCGCCTGACGAAGCTGACGGTGGACGAAGTGAACCGCGCCATCCGGACTCAACTCTCGGCGAAGGATCTCTCCGTCGTCATCATCACCAAGGACGCCGAGGGGCTCCGCGACCAGCTCGTGTCCGACGCCCCGTCCGCCATGAAGTACGAATCGGAGCGTCCTAAGGCGCTCCTCGACGAGGACGCGGTGATCGGGGCACGGAAGCTGGGGATCCCCGCCGCAAACATCCGGATCACCCCGGTCGGCGAGGTCTTCGCGAAATGACCCTCCCGGAGGGGGTCTCGGGCCGGCCGCCTGAGGGCGGCGCGCCTCCCCCGCCGGATTCCATCCCCTGGTGGCGGCGCCTGAGTCTCAAGCTTACCGTCGCCATCGGGGTCCTGATCTTCGGGACGATCCTGGGGATGACGCTCCTCGGGCTCCGCGCCCAGGAGCAGTTCCTCGTTTCGGAAGCGGTGCGCGGCGCCGTCCTCTTCAGCGACACGATCCGGAGCTCCACGCACGACCAGATGCTCCGGGGCCAGAAGGCCGAGGCCTACAAGGTGATGGCGAGCATCGGCGCCCTCGAGAGGATCGAGAAGGTGCGGCTCTTCAACAAGGAAGGGAGGATCACGTACTCGACCGAGGAAGGAGAGGCCGGGACCTTCGTCGACAAGAAGGCCGAGTCCTGCTACGCGTGCCACGCCGCGGGAAAACCCATCGTCCGTCTCCCGACGGCGAACCGGGCCCGGATCTACCGCTCCAAGCAGGGTCATCGGATCCTCGGGATGGTCACCCCCATCTACAACGAGGCCTCCTGCTCCTCCGGAGCGTGCCACGCGCACCCGACGGAGCAGAGCGTCCTGGGCGTCGTGGACATCGGGATCTCGCTCGCCGAGATCGACGGCGGGATCGCCCGTCTCGCGCTCCGGACGGCCGTCGTCTCGGCGGCGGCAGCGGTGCTCCTCGGCCTTCTTGCGGCCTACGCCCTCCGCCGGTTCGTCCTGCGCCCGGTCCGCGAGATGGTGGCCGCCACCCGCCGCATCGGGAAGGGACACCTGAAGGAGAAGGTCCCGGTTCACGGCCGCGACGAGCTGGGCTTCCTCGCCGGGTCGATCAACGACATGAGCGGCTCGCTCGCCGAGAGCCGCCAGGCCCGCCTGGAGC
>CALFNC010000065.1 GCA_937902605.1 uncultured Acidobacteriota bacterium
GCATCGCGAAGCGGCGGGTGGTGGAGACCGGAGCGGTCGCTGGCGACCGGGTGGAGATCGTGAAGGGGCTTTCGCCCGGGGACGAGGTGGTGACGGGCGGCGGATTCAACCTCCGGGAAGGCGACAGGATCCGGACCGGGGTCGCGGGGGCCTGAGCCATGTTCCTTTCCGACCTCTCGATCAAGAGACCGGTCTTCGCGACCGTCCTCATGCTTGCCCTGGTGACGCTCGGCGTCTTCTCGTACCGCCGCCTCGCCATCGACATGTTCCCGGATATCGAGATCCCGGTCCTCTCGATTGTCACGAAGTATCCCGGCGCCTCCCCTGAGACGGTGGAGCGCGAGGTGACGAAGAGGATCGAGCAGGCGGTCAACCCGATCTCCGGCGTCAAGCACGTCATGTCCACCTCCCGCGAGGGACTCTCGACCGTCGTCGTCGAGTTCCAGCTCGAGGTGAAGATCAACGACGCGGCGCAGGACGCCCGCTCGAAGATCTCGGCGACACGGAACGACCTCCCGCAGGCGATCGAGGAGCCGATCATCCAGAAGCTCGACATCGGGGGGATGGCCGTCGTCTCGCTCGCCATCCGTTCGACCGAGAAGACGCCCCGCGAGCTGACGACCCTGGCCGACCGCCGCGTGAAGCGACGCCTCGAGAACCTCCCGGGCGTCGGCAAAGTGAACCTCGTCGGCGAGACCAAGCGCGAGGTCAACATCGACGTTGATCCATCGCGCCTCGACGCGCTCGGGATGGGCATCGACGAGGTGATCGGGGGGCTTTCGGGAGAGAACGTCAACACGCCGCTCGGCCGCCTCAAGCAGGGCGGGCAGGAGATGCCGGTCCGCGTCTCGGGCAAGCCGCAGGAGGTCTCCGGGTTCCCGTCGATGGTCATCGGCCGTCGGGGGGGCGTGCCGATCACCCTCGGGGACGTCGCCCGGGTCGTCGACGGGACGGAGGAGCGCCGGTCGATAGCCCTGATCAACGGTGTGCCGGCCGTCGCCATCGACGTCTTCAAACAGTCGAAGGCAAACACGGTCGGGGTCGTCGACGCCGTCACGCGGGAGGTCGGAAGGCTCCGGACGGAGCTCCCCTCGGGGGTCGAGATCGAGGTCGTCCGAGATGGGTCAGTGATGATCCGAGACTCGGTCGAGGACGTCACGAACACGCTGATCCTCGGCGCGCTCCTGACCGTCCTGATCGTCTTCTGCTTCCTCAATTCGTGGCGTTCCACCGTCATCACGGGCTTGACGCTCCCGATCTCGGTCATCTCGGCGTTCATCGCGATGTACTTCCTCGGGATGACGCTGAACGTGATGACGCTGATGGCACTGTCGCTCGCGATCGGACTCCTGATCGACGACGCCATCGTCGTCCGGGAGAACATCGTCCGTCACCTCGAGCAGGGCGAGGACCACATGACGGCCGCCCGGAAGGGGACGGCCGAGATCGGCCTCGCCGTCCTCGCGACGACGATGTCGATCATCGCCGTCTTCGTCCCGGTCGCGTTCATGAAGGGGATCATGGGCCGCTTCTTCTTCCAGTTCGGGATGACGGTCGCCTTCGCCGTCCTCGTCTCGCTCTTCGTCTCCTTCACGCTCGACCCGATGCTCTCCTCCCGATGGGTCGACCCCGACGTCGAGCGGACCGGAAAGCGTCACGCGGTGGCTCGCGTGCTCGACCGCTTCAACGGGTGGTTTGACCGGACGGCCGACCGCTACCGTGGCTTGATCGGCTGGGCCCTCGATCATCGGAAGACGGTCATCCTCGCCGCGGCCGGGGCGTTCGTCCTGGGGATGGGGCTTTTCGCGACCCTCCAGTCGGAGTTCATGGTCCAGTCGGACGAGGGGGAGTTCCAGATCAAGTTCCGGACTGCGCCCGACGCGTCGTTCGAGGAGACCCACCGCCGGGTAAAGGCGGTCCTGGCCTCGCTGAAAGGGCTACCGGAGATCAAGCACACTTACGCGTCGATCGGCGCGGGCGACACCGGGACGGTCCGGGACGCCCGCGTCTACGTGAAGCTCAAGGACCGAAAGGAGCGGTCGCGGCACGCCAGAGACGTCGCGGCGGCCGCCCGGCGCCTCGTCGAGAAGATCCCGGGGCTCATTCCCTCGGTCGAGATGCAGACCGACGCCTTCTCGGAAAAGCCGCTGATGATCTCGATCCGGGGTGAGGAGATTCCCCAGCTGAAAAAGTACGCGGCGCAGCTGAAGGACGCGGTCTACCGAATCCCGGGCATCGTCGACATGGAGGTCACCCTCGAACTCGACCTCCCGGAGTACCGGCTCATCGTCGAACGCGAGCGGGCCTCGGACGCAGGCCTCGCGACCCCCGCGATCGCTCGGACGATCGGGGCGCTCGTCGGCGGGCAGGCCGTCACGACGTTCGAGGACGAAGAAGGGGAAGCGATCAACGTACGGGTCCGGCTCCCGCTCGAGATGCGCCAGGACATCGGCCAGATCGGGGACCTCCGGGTCGCGGTCCCAGGCGGGAAGAACGGCCCCGTCCTCGTCCCCCTTGCGTCGCTGGTGACCGCCCAGCGCTCGACGACCCCGTCCGAGATCAGCCGCCGGGACCTCGCGCGCGAGGTCGTCCTCTCGGCCAACCTCGAGAACCTCCCGCTTGGGACCGCTCTCGAGAAGGTCCGGGCTGCGGCCGCCAAGATCGACTGGGCACCCGGCTACCGGATCGTCTTCCCCGGCGAGGCGGAGCGGATGGAGGAGAGCTTCGGGTACATGGCGGAGGCGCTCCTCCTCGCGATCGTCTTCGTCTACCTGATCCTAGCCGCCCAGTTCGAGTCGTTCATCGATCCTCTGTCGATCATGCTGTCTCTTCCGCTCTCGATCGTCGGAATGGCGGGAATGCTTCGCCTCACGGGCGACACCATGAACATCATGTCGCTCATCGGCCTGATTCTCCTGATGGGCCTCGTCACGAAGAACGCCATCCTCCTGATCGACTTCACGAAGGTCCTCAGGCGCGAGCGCGGGATGGACCGCCGGACCGCGCTGATCACGGCGGGCCGGACCCGGCTCCGGCCGATCATGATGACGACCCTCGCCATGATCTTCGGCATGGCGCCGCTCGCCCTCGCTCTCGGGCAGGGGGCAGAGATGCGGGCCCCGATGGCCCGCGCGGTCATCGGCGGGCTCATCACGTCGACCATCCTGACGCTCCTCGTCGTCCCCGTTGTCTACACGCTTCTGGACGATGTGGCGGAGTGGCTCCACCGCCGATGGGCGAAGGCGAACGCCCTCGAGGCCGACGCCCATGCCCGCCACGCGCCGAAGACGGCCGTCGCG
>CALFNC010000066.1 GCA_937902605.1 uncultured Acidobacteriota bacterium
CCACCGAGATCTACACTCTTTCCCTACACGACGCTCTTCCGATCTGTCCGCCTCGTCCGCGCCTTCGCCCGAGAGGCGACCGAAGAGGCCCGGTTCGAGGAGCGGAACCGCGAGTTCCTGCGCCGGAACCTCGGGCTGGCCCGGCTCAACGCGATCTATTTCCCGCTCCTCCAGCTCCTCGTCGGGAGCGGGTTCGTCCTTGTCCTCTGGGCCGGCGGCAACTTCATCCTGTCGGGAAAGCTGACCGTCGCCCGCTACGTCGAGTTCAACCTCTACATGATCGAGCTGATCTGGCCCGCCGTCGCCCTTGGCTGGGTCGTGAACCTCTGGCAGCGAGGGTCGGCCTCCTGGAACCGGATGGTGGAGCTGTGGGACGTCGAGCCGCTTCCGGAAGAGAAGGAGACCGGCGCGAGGCTCGACGGCGCCGTCGAGTTCCGCGGCCTCCACTTCGCGTACGACGGCGGACGGCCAATCCTCGACGGGATCGACCTGACGGTCAGCCCGGGCGAGACGGTCGCGGTCGTCGGGCGGACCGGCTCCGGCAAGTCGACGCTCCTGTCGCTCCTCCTCCGGGTCGACGAGCCGCCGACCGGGGCGATCCGGATCGGTGGGCGCGACGTCCGCGACATCCCCCTGCCCGACCTCCGGCGCAACGTCGTCGCCGTCCCCCAGGAGACATTCCTCTTCTCCGACACGATCGCCGCCAACGTCGCGTTCGGAAACCCCGACGCCACGCCCGACGAGATCGCGGAGGCTGTCCGCGCCGCCGGCCTCGGATCCGACCTGGCCGGGTTCCCCAAGGGGCTCGACACCATCGTCGGGGAACGGGGGATCACCCTCTCTGGCGGCCAGAAGCAGCGGACCGCCCTCGCCCGCGCCCTCGTCTCGAAGGCGCCGATCCTGATCCTCGACGACGCCTTCTCGTCGGTCGACACCGAGACGGAGGCCAAGATCCTGTCCGGCCTCCGGGCCGCGGCGGAGGGACGGACCCTCTTCCTCGTCTCCCACCGGCTCTCCACGATCCAGGACGCCGACCGGATCGTCGTCCTGGACCAGGGACGCGTCGCCGAGGTCGGCACTCACGAGGAGCTCCTGGCGAAGGGGGGCCTCTACGCTGCGCTTGCAGAGCGGCAGCGGCTCGAGGAAGAAGTGGAGGCGGCGTAGCGGATGGCCGAAACGCCCGACATCCACCAGGAAGAGGAAGCCCTCGGGAAGGCGATCGACCTGCGCCTGATGGGACGCCTCTTCCGCCTCGCCGTCCCGTACAAGAAGTACGTCCTCGGATCGCTCGCGGTCCTCCTCCTCGAGTCGGCCGTCGGGCTCGCCGGGCCGCTCCTGACGGCAGCCGCCATCGACCTGATCCTCGCCCCCAAGGCGGCCAGGGACGTCGCATCGGCGATCGTCCACCGTTCGCTCACCTGGCTCGGGTTGCCGACGCAGGGGACGGCGGGGCTCGGCGCCATCGCCCTCCTCTTTCTCGCCTCCACCGTCGCCGCCTTCTTCCTGACGGTCCTGATGATCCTGTGGACGTCGCAGATGGGCCAGGGAGTGATGTACGACCTGAGAACCCGGATCTTCGGCCACCTCCAGCGGGCCGACATCTCGGTCTACGACAGGACGCCCGTCGGGAGGCTGATGACGCGGCTGACGACCGATGTCGACGCCCTGAACGAGCTGTTCACCTCCGGCTTCGTCTCGCTCCTCGGCGACGTGGCGGTCCTGGGCGGGATCGTGGCGCTCCTCTTCGCCCTCAACGCCTCGCTCGCCGCCATCACTTTCGGCGTCCTGCTTCCGATGCTTTTCGTGACGAACTGGTTCCGGAAGGGGGCGCGCGACACCTACCGGGATGTGAGGACGCGGATCGCCCGCGTCAACTCGTTCCTCCAGGAGCACGTGTCGGGCGTCGCCGTCGTCCAGCTCTTCAGGCAGGAGCGGCGGTCGCTCGAGCGGTTCGCCGTCGTCAACGACGAGCACCGGAAGGCGAACATCCGATCGATCTTCTACTACGCCATCTTCTACCCGGCCCTCGATTTTCTCTCAGCGATCGGGATGGCGGCCATCGTCGCCTACGGCGGTTGGCTGGTGATGAGGGGACGGATGTCGGTCGGCGCCGTGGTCGCCTTCCTCCAGTACTCGAAGCGGTTCTACCGCCCGCTCATGGACCTCTCGGAGAAGTACAACATCCTCCAGGCCGCGATGGCGTCGTCGGAGAGGATCTTCAAGCTCCTCGATTCGCCCCCCAGGATCGCCGCACCGCCCAGCCCGGTCCCTGTCCCGGAGCCGTTCCGGGGCGATGTCGTCTTCGAGAGGGTGAAGTTCGGCTACAACCCTGACGAGCCGGTTCTCAAGGGGATCAACTTCCATGCCGAGACGGGGAAGACGGTCGCCTTCGTTGGCGCGACCGGCTCGGGGAAATCGACGATCCTCTCTCTCCTCCTCCGCTTCTATGACCCCCTCGCGGGACGGATCCTCGTCGACGGGATCGACGTGAAGGCATTCGACCCGGTGGCGATGCGGAGCAGGTTCGGCATCGTCCTGCAGGACACCTTCCTCTTCAGCGGAACGATCGCGGAGAACGTCTCGTTCTTCGACCCGAAGATGCCGAGGAAGAAGATCGAGGAGGCATGCCTCGAGGTCGGTCTCGGGCCGCTCCTTTCGCGGATCCCAGGTGGGCTCGATGCGAAGCTGGCCGAGCGGGGCGGCGGCCTCTCGGTCGGCGAGAAGCAGCTCGTCTCGTTCGCCCGGGCCCTGGCGCGCGACCCTCGGATCCTGATCCTGGACGAGGCGACGTCGAGCGTCGACCCCGAGACCGAGGCGAAGATAGAGGAGGCCATCTCGCGGCTGCTCACGGGGAGGACATCACTCGTCGTCGCCCACCGGCTATCGACAATCGTCCGGGCCGACCGGATCCTCGTCGTTTCCCACGGCGAGATCCGGGAGTCCGGGACCCACGCTGAGCTGCTCGAGCGCGGAGGGGTCTACGCAAGGCTCTACGCGCTGCAGCTGAAGGACCGCGAAGCGGCGGCGTAAGGGGATCGGGGTTAGAAGCCCTTCAGGAGCTTCCGGATCACATCGTCCCCGGGCGAAAGACGGAGCGCCTTTTCCAGCGCTTCCCGGGCCGCGTCCCGGTTGCCCCTGGCGCTCTCGGCCCTCGCGATCGCCACGAGCGGGTCTGGAGACTTCGGCGCGAGGGACCTAGCCGACCGGTATTGCCGGAGGGCTTCCTTCACGTTCCCGGACGAAAGCTCGAGATCTCCCCGGACGATGAGGCTGTAGGGCGAAATGGTGCTCAGGTCGGC
>CALFNC010000067.1 GCA_937902605.1 uncultured Acidobacteriota bacterium
GAGCTCCTCCATCTCACGCTCGCCCGGGCTTCCTGCCCGGACCTCCGCCTTTCGCAGGAGAGAGTCGAGGTAGTGGTAACGCCCGTCTGCAAGAGCTGCCCCCGCAACCCCCGCAGCCGCAAAGAGAACGAAGAGCGCGCCGGAGAGGCCGCTGAGAGGGTCGTCTCCCCCTCGCCGCGACAACCGGGCACCGAGAGCGAGCGCGAAGCCCGCAGCCGCGCACGACCCGAGCACGGCGGCTTCGGGCCGGCCCGCACCGAAGACGGCCGCCGCGAGGAGCAAGGTGGCGGCGACCGCCGGTACAAACGGCGCGAGCCGGACGCGCCCCAGGGCGAACGCGACCGCGGCCCCTCCGATCAACCCACTGGCGAGCGCCACGACTCCGGTCCGCACCAGGAACGGCACGGCTCCCCCCGGAAGAAGATTCAGCCCGCCCCCAGGCATTAGCCCGGCCGACGCGAGGTGCCTTACGAGGAGGAACGCGGCAGCCGCCATGGCGGCCCCGAGGACTCTGAACACGAGGCGGCTGAACGACCCAGCCGGCTGCCATGCGTCCTTCCTCGGAGCCGCGGTCCTCAGCAGGAGGACGGCGGTAAGACCCGTCAAGAAGAGGTCCGCCGGCGTGCCCAGGAGCGGAAGCCACTCCCCTCCGGACGGCAGAAGGGGCATCCAGATCCCTCGCTCCGCCAGAGGCGACCCGGCGGCGACTACGAGCCGGGCCCCCAGGATCGCCACACGCGGGAACTTCCCGGTGGCTGCAAGTCCGAGCAGAGCGAGAGCTGCCAGGACCGCGTATGGCCTCGCGCGAGCCCTCGAGCCGTCCTCGAGCTCGACCAGGGCCTCGGGGGGCTCGAATCGGAGAGCCGCCAGACTCCCAGCGGCCGACGGGGCCGTGGCCCTCATCCGAAGTCTCGTCGGCCCTCCTCCGAGAGACAGGTACTCGATCAGGTCGGGGCGGAGGATCCCCGTCGGGTAGCTCCGCGAGACGAGGAGCGTCCCGCGGCGCTCCCTCCCGGCCAGCCGGGCCATCGAATGGATGATCGAGAACCGGGTGACCTGGAATGTGGAGCTCCAGCTCCCAACCTCGGCGGCCGGGCGGGCCTCGGGTCCACCAGTCTCCCCGGCCCAGGCCACCGCCTTGCCTGATGCGTCGAGGTAGACCGCTCCCCACCCTTCCCCGTCCGGGAGCGTGCGAGAGAGGATCCGGAAAAGCCGGGAGGGCCGGATCTCCGCGCCCCCACCATCCACGACGGAGGCGAAGTCGCGGGACACCTGGAGCTCGGACGCCACGGATGCCATCCTGCCCGCGTCCCGCCGCAGAGCCTCCGACGCCGCGGCCACCATGTCGCTACGACGTGCTTCCAGATACCTCGCTCCCGGCGGGCGCACCCGGTGGAAAAGCGTCCCCGTGGCCCCGGCGAGCGCCGCCGCCCCCAACACCGCCACGACGGCCGTCCGGGCGCGGCTGGGCACTCGCTCGAGCTCTCTCAACGGAGCGACGGGATGGCGAGCAGGTGCTTCCTGGCCTCCTCGATCGCTTCGGGATACCCGGCGTCCACATGCCGGACGATGCCCATTCCCGGGTCGGTCTTCAGGACCCGCTCCAGCCTCCGAGCCGCCGCGTCGGTGCCGTCCGCGACGACGACCATCCCGGCGTGGATCGAGTAGCCGATGCCGACGCCGCCGCCGTGGTGGATCGAGACCCAGGTCGCCCCGGCCGCCGTGTTGATCAGGGCGTTGAGGAGAGGCCAGTCGGCGATGGCGTCGCTGCCGTCCCGCATGGCCTCGGTCTCGCGGTTTGGCGAGGCCACCGACCCACAGTCGAGATGGTCGCGCCCGATCACGATCGGCGCTTTCACCTTCCCCGACCGGACCAGCTCGTTGAAGGCGAGGCCGGCTACGTCGCGCTCCCCGTACCCGAGCCAACAGATGCGCGCGGGAAGGCCCTGGAAGGCCACTCGCTCCCCGGCTAGTTTGATCCACCGCCTCAGCCCGTCGTTCTCGGGGAACAGCCGAAGGACCTCGCGGTCGGTCTCCGCGATGTCGGCCGGGTCGCCGGAAAGGGCGACCCAGCGGAACGGCCCTTTCCCCTGACAGAAGAGCGGCCGGATGTAGCGTGGGACGAAGCCTTCGATCCGGAACGCCCCCTCGACCCCTGCCCGGACCGCCTGCGCGCGAATGTTGTTCCCGTAGTCGAAGGTGACGGCCCCCCGCGCCTGCAGCTCGAGCATGGCCCGGACGTGGGCGCCCATCGACGCGACCGCACGGCGCTTGTACTCCTCCGGGTCCTCGCGGCGGAGGCGGAGGGCCTCGTCGAAAGGAATGCCGTGAGGGACGTAGCCGTTCAGCTCGTCGTGCGCGGAGGTCTGGTCGGTCAAGAGGTCCGGCACGATCTCGCGGGCGAGCAGCCGTTCGAGCAGGTCAACGGCGTTCGCGTGGACGCCGATCGAGATGGCTTCCTGGCGGTCCCGGGCTTCGAGCGCCGCGTCGATCGCGGCGTCGAGCCCTTCTATCTTCCGGTCGCAGTAGCGCGTGGCGATCCGCTTTCCGATTTTTTCAGCGTCGACCTCGGCCACCAGCGCCGTGCCGCCGTTCATCGTCACGGCCAACGGCTGGGCCCCTCCCATCCCGCCGAGCCCCGCCGTCACTGCCAGCCGCCCCGCGAGGGAAGCCGACGGCGACCCGAGGTCCCGCCGGGCGGCTTCGGCAAACGTCTCGTACGTTCCCTGGAGGATTCCCTGCGTGCCGATGTAGATCCACGACCCGGCCGTCATCTGGCCGTACATCGTCAGCCCCAGCGCCTCCAGGCGGCGGAACTCGTCCCAGGTCGCCCACTTCGGGACCAGGTTCGAGTTGGCGATCAGGACGCGCGGGGCGTCCTCGTGCGTCCGGAAGACGGCCACCGCCTTTCCGCTCTGGACCAGAAGCGTCTCGTCCGGCCCGAGCGAGCGCAGCTCGCGAAGGATCGCCTCGAGGCACTCCGGGTTGCGGGCCGCCTTTCCCGAGCCTCCGTAGACGACGAGGTCCTCCCGCCGCTCCGCCACCTCGGGGTCGAGATTGTTCAGGAGCATCCGATAGGGGGCCTCCGTCAGCCAGGAACGGCAGGAGAGCGAGGTCCCACGCGGAAGCGCCGGCGGCGCCCACGTTGCAGGGAGAGACGTGTCGGTCGTCATCGAAGGAATGTTAGCGCCCCGCGGCGCTGCAAGGGTCGGGATCGATAGCGCATCGCGTCATTTTCCCCTTGACAAATATTACGCAGCGCGTTATTTTCTTCCCCGTGATGAGTGCTGAAGTCCGCAAGGTCGTCCGCTATCGCAACCGCAAGCTCTATGAACCCGCCGAGCGGCGATTCGTGACCATTCACGACCTCGCCCGGAGCGTCGCTTCGGGAAAGGGCGTGCAGGTCCGGGCCGCCGACACCGGAGAGGACATCACCGCCCGGATCCTCTCCCGGGCCCTCGCTTCCGAGAAGGCCGCCAGCCCCCCCTCGACCGACGCCCTCACGAGGCTTCTCCAGGCCGGAAGCGAGGCCGCCGACACCGTGGCCGGCGTCGTGGAGCGGGTCGGCGGGACGAGGCTGGCCGCCACCGTCCGGCGGGCCGCCGCCCCGGAGCGCCTCGCCGAGACGCTCGCTCCTCTCACCCGCAACCTCGAGAAGACCCGGGTAGACGTCGAGCGGATCGTCGCCGGTCTCGTCGGAAGGGGCCGCCTCACCTGGGAGGAGGGCGCCCGGCTCAAGCAGGAAGTCGGCTCGGTCTTCCAGAAGAGCCTCGGGGACGTCCTCGCCGGGTTCCGCGACCTGATGGCCCGGATGACCCACTCGGCCACGCCCGAGCTCGCCCAGGAGTTCGCCGAGCTCCGGGCACGCCTCGAACAGCTGGAAGGAGCCGCCGCCAAGGCCTTCGAGACCCGCCCGGCCCACGGCGCCAACGGCAAACAACCGCGGAAGACGGCCCCCCGGACCGCGTCACGCACAAACAGGAGAAAGAAGCCATGAGAACCACAGCCCGCACCACCCGCAAGCCCCACGGCGCCCCCGCCAAGCCGTTCCAGGTCCCGCCGCCGTTCGACAAGATACTCAAGGAAGCGACGGTCAAGGTCGAGGAGGTCGCCGGCCAGACCCGCGATGCCGCGACCCGCTTCGAGCAGAAGGTCCGCTTGGCCGCCACGACCATGAGGAAAAAGGGCGAGACCTGGGCCAAGGACCCGAAGGCGTTCGCGCTCAAGATGACCAGCGACGTCTCGAAGGAAGCGACCCGGCTCGCCGACGACGTCACGACGAAGGTGACGGACGCCGTCGGGGAGATGATCGAGGTCTCTCTCCACAAGATGAACGTCCCCACGCTCAACGAGCTGCAGACGCTTGGAAGGAAGGTCGACCTCCTCAGCAAGAAAATCGACGCGATGGTCGCCACGAAGGCCCGGCGTGTCCGGCGTGTCCGGCGTGTCCGCCGTACCCGCTGACGCCACCGTTCGACTGAGATCGCTCTAAACGGTGCGCCCCGGAAGATCCCGGGGCGCTTTCATTTCCGGCGATGGGGCTTACTCAGTCGTCTGTAAAGATTCCCTTCCGCCGGGCCAGCCGCGAGTCGATCATCTGCTGGAGCGTCGAGCGGACCAGGTCGGTCACCTCGTTGACGATCATCGGACGGTCCGCCATCTCGGGAGCGTAGCCGGGTTCGATCGGGCTTCCGATGTCGATCCACCACTTCGTCGGCAGCGGGATCACCCCCAGCGGCCCGAGGGCCGGGAAGGTCGGCGTCATCGGAAAGTACGGGAGGCCGAGCGGGCGGCCGATGATGTCCATCCGGGCGATCACCGGGTGGATCTCCTCGGCGCCCACGATCGAGACCGGGACGATCGGCGACTGCGTCCGGAGCGCCAGGCGGACGAACCCGCCACGCCCGAAACGCGCCAGGCGATACCGGTCGCGGAAGTTCTTGCCTACGCCCTTGACCCCTTCCGGGAAGACCCCC
>CALFNC010000068.1 GCA_937902605.1 uncultured Acidobacteriota bacterium
CGGCGAGTTCGGTCTCGACGAGCGCCCGCCGGTGTCTCTCCAAGAGGGCCACCTCTCCTTCGGTCTCGACCAGCGCGAGCGCGATGGCGATCCTTTGCCAAAGCTCCTCAAGCCCCTCCCCGGAGACGACGGAGACACCAAGCGTGCCGGGCCGAGCGACTCGTCCTCCCGACCAAAGGTCCTTCTTCGACTCGACCACGATCCGCCGGGCTCCGCTGTTCGTTCCCGGGGTCTCTGGGATCGGCGGCCACTCGGCACCCAACCCGTCCACTACCTCAAGGACCAGGTCGGCGTTCTCGGCCGCCCGCTCCGCCGCCTCCACCCCCAGCCGTTCTGCCTCGCTGGCCGCGGTGCGCATTCCCGCAGTGTCGTACAGCCGGACCGCTTCGCCGCGGATCTCCACCGTCTCGCCGATCACATCCCTTGTCGTGCCCGGCTCGGCCGTGACGATGGCCCGGTCGGTTCCAAGAAGCGCGTTGAAGAGGCTCGACTTTCCAGCGTTCGGCCTCCCTACGATCGCCACCGTGGGGATCCTGTCCCCGGCCCGCTCCACACGGCAGGCCAGAAGCCGGGAAAGCTGGCCGAGCACCTCCTCGTACCGCGGCGCCTCCACGGAGGCCATCGTCACGTCGTCGGGGAAATCGAGGGCCGCCTCGATTCCTGCGAGGAGGTCGAGAAGAGACGACCGGGTTTCCTCCACGCGCCGGGACAGGAGGCCGCTCACCATGCCAATCGCCCGTGCGGCCCTACCCCGGCTCCCCGCCGAGCAGAGAAGGGCGACCCCTTCCGCCTCGGCGAGGTCCAGTTTCCCGTTCGCGAGCGCCCGCCGGGTGAACTCCCCCTTCCGGGCAGGGCGGGCTCCCGCCGCGATCGCCGCCTCCACCGTCCCGCGGACCACCGCGGGGGAGCCGTGACAGTGGATCTCGACGACATCCTCCCCGGTCGAGGAATGCGGCCCCTCGAAGAAGACGAGGATCGCCCGATCGAGGAGAATCCCCCGCGCGTCGACCACCTCCGAGAGCCGCGCCTCCCGCGGATGCAGCCTCTCCGGAAGATCCGGAACCAGTCGGCGCACTACGGGGAAGGTCGTCCCGCGCGGGCCCGAGAGTCGCACGACGGCGAGCGCCGAGGTCCCGGGCGGGGTCGCGGGCGCCACGACGACGTCTCCCGCGCCAGCGGCGTCAGGGACGAGTCGACCCACGGCGGGGGAGGAAGGAGCGTCCGGCTGCGCGCCGGCCGCTCCCCTATGCCTTCTTCGGGGCCGAAACGGGCCCGAGGTCGGTGTATCGATTCAGGAGGAGCTGCTGGCCGATCGTCAGGATGTTCTGGACGAGCCAGTAGAGGACGAGCCCCGACGGCATGTCCTTGAACATGAAGCCGAACACGAGAGGCATGGCGGCGAGGATCTTCTTCTGCGTGGCGTCCCCCGTGGACGGGGTCATCTGCTGCTGGATCCACATCGTCGCCGTCATCAGGATCGGCGTGACGTAGTACGGGTCCTTCGCCGAAAGGTCCTGGATCCAGAGGGCGAACGGCGCGTGCCGCAGCTCGATCGCGTGCGCCAGCATCTGGTAGAAGGCGATCAGGATCGGCATCTGCAGGACGAGCGGGAGACAGCCGCCAGCCGGGTTCACCCCCTCCGTCTTGTAGAGGCCCATCGTCTCCTCGTTCATCTTCACCCGCGCCTGGGGGTCGCTCTTGAGCTTCGTCGACCACTTCGCGCGGATCGTCTCGACCCGCGGCTGGAGGACGCTCATCTTTTTCATCGACACGAGCTGCTTGTACGTCAGCGGGAACAGGACGACCTTGATCAGGAACGTGATGCCGATGATGGCGACGCCCCAGTTCACCACCCACACCTGGATCCATTTCAGGACCCAAAGGAGCGGCTTGGCGACGATCGCGAACCAGCCGTAATCGATCAGCTTGTCCATCCCGGGCCGGAGCTTCTCGAGGAGATCCAGGTCCTTGGGACCCAGGAAGAGCTCGGCATCCACGGCTCCCGCGCCGGAAAGGACGACCTCGCTCTCCAGGAGCGGCTCTTCCTTCCCCGCCTGGATCTTCACCGGACGGAGGGTGGCCGCGGCGCCCCCACGAGGAAGGAAGGCCGCCAGGAAGTAGTTGTCCTCCAGTCCCGCCGCGACGACGTCCTGACCCAAGGGAACGACCTCCTTCAAGCCGTCCTTGGCCTTGCGGTCGACCGACCCGCCCTGCCGAAGGACGATCGTCGCCCCCGGCTTCGTGTAGGAAGTCTTGAGCTCCTCCTCCGACGGGTTCCCGATCCCCGGTCCCAGGACGATCCCGACGGGAAGCGTCGAGCCCTCCCGCTGCACCGCCAGCCCGACGACGTACCCCGGCCCGAAGGTCCAGGTCCGGACGATCCCTTCTCCGTTCGCCTCCCGGTAGTGGAATCGCACGATCGCGTCGAGACCTTTCGTCTCCCGCGTCACCTGATACAGCGCCGCGGCCGCGCGCGTGGCGAACGGGTCCGCCGGGTCGAGGCGGGCGATCCGCCCTGGGAATGGGGAGGTGCGCCGGACGAGGTCGAGGTCTTTCCCGCTCGCGTCCTTGAATCTCCGGAGGGTCCAGGAAACGAGGTCTCCGCCCTGGTTCGACAGCCTCGCCTTGTAAAGCGCAGTGGAGACGACCACGTCACTCGCTTCGGCCGCCGAGACGGGCGGAACCCCAACCCTGGGTTTCTCGGCCCGGATCGGCTCCGCAGCCCTGGCCGCGCCAGGCACCGGAGAAGAGGCTGGTACGGCCGCTGCGCTGGCCGGAGCCGCCGTCGGCACGACGGCTGACTTGCCCAGCCCCGAGGTCGGCGGAGGCGGGAAGATTTTCGGCCAGAGGATCAGGACGGCCGCCGAGAGAATGAACGCGATCGACAGACGTTTGAAATCCAAGGATGCTCCTGCTTGGCGAGTAAGACCGGTCCCTCAGGGAACCGGATCGTATCCCCCGGGATGGAACGGATGGCAGCGTATCAGGCGCCGGAAGGAGAGCGCGCTCCCGCGACGAAAGCCGTGCCGCCGGACCGCCTCGATTGCGAACTCCGAGCAAGTCGGCTGGAACCGGCACGCCGGCGGGAGAAGGGGGGAGAGAAACCTCTTGTACAGCGCGAGGACGTGAACCGCCGCCCTCGCCGGCAGCGACGACCCGACCAGGGCACCCACCCCCGCGGCCAAGGTCACGAGCGCCGCTCCCCGAGACGGCGAAGGAGCCGGCCGAAGTCCTCGGACAGCTCGCGCACACCCACCGCCGAGGCTCCTTCCCGGAGGTTCACCACGACGTCCGTTCCGGTCCAGCGGTTTCGCTCCAGGGTCGCTCGCGCCTCCGTTCGAAAGATCTCGCGGAGCCTCCTGCGGGCCCTGTTCCTCTCTGCCGCACACCCGATCCTCTTTGTGACGGTCAGCCCGAGGCGAATGTTCCCAGCCTCGTTCGGGCGGACGAACAGCACCAGGTACCGGCCGGCCAGCTTCCTTCCCTCGTCGTAGGTCTTCCGAAAATCAGATCGCCTGGCGAGACGATGACTCCGCGGGAAGACCTCGCCGTTCATTCCCGGAACTGGCTTCGGCTCAGGCCGAAAGGACCTTGCGCCCCTTGGCGCGTCTCCTCGCGAGGACTGCCCGTCCGCTCTTCGTGCGCATCCGGACTAGGAATCCGTGGGTTCTCTTGCGATGCCGGTTGTTCGGCTGGAAGGTTCGTTTCGTCATAGCTTCTCTTCGCCTATCTCCTTGAAAATCAAGGGGCCGGGTATTTTGAGGAGCGTCCGTCCTCCTGTCAATACCGTTTTTCCGCCTCCGCTGCTCCCTGGCCCCTTCCCGTGCTAGCATCCGCGCCCGTTTTCGTTCGTTCCGTTCGAAGGACGGGGAGAGGCCCGTGGACAAGCCGACAGCCTGGGAAAAGATCCTGGAGCATCTGAAGTCCCGAATCGACGAGCGGGACTTCGAGACGTGGTTCCGCGACACGAAGCAGCGCCACGAGACTCCGGAGGTCATCAGCGTGCAGGTCCGGGCCCCCCTCTATGTGAGCTGGATTTCCGAGAACTTCGCGTCCCAGATATCGGAGTCTGCCCAGCTCGCCGGCCTCGGGGGACGGGAGATCCGCTTCGGTGCCGACGGAGACGCGAGCTCCACCGTCGCCGCCGCCAAGGGCCCGGCCCTCGTGAGGAAGAAGGCGGGCGCCCTGAACCCCGCCTACACGTTTGAGAACTTTGTGACCGGAAACTCGAACCGCCTGGCCCACGCGGCCGCTCTCCGTGTCGCCGAGCATGGGACGCGCCAGTACAATCCTCTCTTCGTCTGCGGCGGCGCCGGGCTCGGGAAGACCCACCTGATGCATGCGATCGGCCATCGCCGCCTCTCGCGCCAGCCGGGGGACAAGGTCGTGTACCTGACGTCCGAGACGTTCGTCAATGAGGTCGTCCTGGGCGTTCGCTTCAACCGCATGGAGGCCGTCCGGCAGCGCCTCCGCGCGGCCGATATTCTCCTCCTCGACGACGTCCAGTTCGTCATCGGCAAGGAAGCTTCCGAGAACGAGCTCTTCAACACCTTCAACGCGCTCTACGACGACGGTCACCAGATCGTCTTCTCGTCCGACGTCCTTCCCCGCGAGATTCCCGGCCTCAACGAACGGCTGAAGTCGCGCTTCGAGGGGGGCCTCATCGTGGACATCCAGCCCCCCGAGCTGGAGACCCGCGTCGCGATCCTCCGGCAGAAGGCTGAGGCCCGGCAGATCGCGCTGGACGACGACGTCTCCTTCTTCCTCGCCCTGAAGATCAAGACAAACGTCCGCCAGCTCGCCGGTTACTTCGAGCGGGTCGCGATCTTCTCCGAGATGCGCGGAGAGCCTATCTCCCTCGACCTCGCAAAGGAGGCCCTCAAGGACGTCCTCCGGGACGCCGAGCAGACCGCGTCGCCCGCGGAGATCATCCGCGCCGTCGGCGCGCACTGGGGACTGAAGCCGACCGAGCTGAAGGCTCGGACGAAGAAGGAGCAGATCGTCTTTCCCCGCCAGGTCGCGATGTACGTCCTGAAGGAGACGACCTCTCTCTCCCTCCCAGAGATTGGGCGCCTCTTCGGCGACAAACACCACACCACCGCTCTGTACTCGATCCGCAAGATCGCCGCTCGCCGGGAGGAAGACTCCGAGTTCAACCGGCTGGTCACCGGGTTCATCTCCCAGTACCGATAGTCAGGCCCGAAAACCCTAAATTCACAGCCGTTTTCCACAGCGCCCCCGCGTCCCCTGGATTGCTGCCCGGGTCAGACATCAACCTTTTTTTTTCCACAGAACCCACCCATAGAATTTCACAGGCAATATGTGCTACAAATCATTGTGGGAATGTGGCTTCTTAGAATCCATCGTGAAACGACCCCCTACGACTGTTCCTACGGGTTGGAGATGGAGACGAATACAATGAAAAACAAGGAGCCGATGTGGAACTGACACTTCCGGCGGCACTACTCGCCCGCGAGCTCGGACTCATGCAGGGCGTCATCGAGAAGCGCACGACTCACCAGATCCTGAGCAACGTCCTCCTCGAGGCAAAGAACGACTGCCTCTCACTCACGGCGACCGATTTAGACACCACGTTCCTCTCCGAGGTGGAGGGCGTCACCGTCAAAGTAGCCGGGGCCGTCACCGTGCCCGCACGCCGTCTATACGACGTGGTCCGGGAGCTTCCGGACGATGCCGAGCTCAAGTTGAAGGTCCTCGAGAACCACCACGTCCAGCTGGACTGCAAGAACCCGAAGATTCGCATCCGGCTGAACGGCTTGCCGGCGACCGACTATCCCACGCGGCCCGAGGCCGCTGGCGGACCCACGCTGACGATGCCCTTCGGGGCGCTCCAGCGAATGGTGGAGAAAGTCCGGTTTGCCGTCTCGGTCGAGGAGATCCGACTCCAGCTCCAGGGAGCACTGCTGAAGCCGAAAGGGTCCGGTGTCGAGATGGCCGCCACGGACGGACACCGCCTCGCGCTCGTCGAGGTGGACGGCGCCCAAGCGGAACAGGGGTTCGAGCCGGTCCTCGTCTCGAAGAAAATACTCGACGAGCTGAGCCGCCTCGACGCCCCGCCCGAGACCGCCGTGACGATCATCCGGGGGACGAACCACATCGGCTTCTCCGTGGGGAACCGCCATCTCTTCTCCAAGCTGGAGGAACGCCGCTTTCCTGACTACGAGAAGGTGATCAGCAAGGAGAACAACCGCAAGGCCGTCGTCGATAGGGAAGAGCTTCTGGGCGCCGTGAAGAGAATCTCCCTCCTTTCCGGAGAACGGACGAAGGCCATCACCCTCTCCCTGAAAAGCGGAGCCGCCATCGTCTCGTCCGAGAGCCAGGAAGTCGGCGACGGCGACCAGGAGATCGCGGCGACGTACGAGGACGAACCGGTCACGCTGCGCCTCAACGCCCGCTACCTCGAGCAGTTCCTGGAGGTCGCGGAGACGAAGGAAGTCCACCTGTTCCTCAAGGACGAGCAGTCCCAGTGCCAGTGCCGTCCGTCCGGACCGATTCCCGGCTTGACGAACTACTTCTACGTCGTGATGCCGCTCCGGACCTGAACGGACGGGTCCGGAGACTAGAAACAGGTGGAGATTCACTCCCTCAGCACGGAGAACTTCCGGAACCTCGCAGGGCCCCCGGTGGAGTTCCATCCCGGCCTCAACTTGATCGTGGGGGACAACGGCCAGGGCAAGACGAGCCTCTTGGAGGCTATCGCTCTCCTTGCCGGCAGGATCCCGTTCCGCGGGTCGGCGATCGACGAGGTTCTCTCGTCGGGCACCACTGCTGCAGTCATCGCAGGCCGCGTCAGAGCACCCCTGCCGGCTGATCGGCCCGCGGAAACCCGGGACGTCCTCGGCGTCCGGATCCAGGAGGGACGGCGAGAGCACTTCCTAAACGGAGAGAAGATCGGGCGGCTTCGGGCCCGGAAGCTCTTGCCGTCGGTCTTCTTGACGACGGAGGACCTTGGTCGTCTGACCGGCGTCCCCGCGGGAAGGCGCGCGGCGCTCGATCGTGTCGCGCTCGCACTTGAATGCGGGCATGGCGCGAATGTCAAGACGTATGACTCGGCTCGGTCAGCCAAGACCCGCCTCCTGGGGGCCGAATCTGCCGAACCCGCCACCCTGCACGCTTTCGAGAGGATCATGGTGGACGCAGGCACCAGGGTCGCGATCGCGAGGAGGCGCGCCGCCGAGAGGCTGGCCCCGGCCTTTCGCCGGCATGCCGGGGCACTCCGATCGCCCTTCCCGGATCTCTCCCTCCGCTTGAGGAGCGATCTCCCGGAGCTAGGGGACGAGACGACCCTTCGGACCGCCTTCGAGGAACGGATGATGGCCCTCGCCCACGAGGAGCGTCGACGGGGACGCTGTCTCGTCGGTCCCCACCGCGACGACGTCGAGGTGATGAACGGAAGCGTTCCCGTCGCGGGGCGGGCCTCCTCGGGCGAGAACAGGACGCTCGTCCTCGCGTGGACGCTCGCCGAGGCGGACGTCATCGAGAACGAGACCGACGCGCCTCCTCTCGTCGCCTTCGACGACTTCGACTCGGAGTGGGACCCGGGAGCGCTCGACCGTTTTGCCGAGGCGGTGCCCGCGGGGACCCAGCTCTTCCTCACCTCGGCCCGTCCCGAGGCGGCGCGCGGTCTCCCGCTTCCTCCAGGAAATCTCTTCCGCATGGAGAACGGACGCGTCAGGCGGGACGGCATCCTCGGAGGCGGCCGCGGGCCGGCCCAGCAGCGCTGGGCAGAGGGGGCGCGATGAGCGAAACCCAGGGACCCGACGGCGCGGTCCCGCCGGCGGAGGAGTACGGCACAGCCTCGATCAAGCTGTTGAAGGGGCTCGAGGCAGTTCGGAAGCGACCGGGGATGTACATCGGGAACACCGACGACATCACCGGGCTGCACCATATGGTCACCGAGCTCGTCGACAACGCGATCGACGAGGCCCAGGTCGGCTTCTGCGACCGTATCCGCGTCGCCGTCCATGCCGACGACTCGGTCAGCGTCGAGGACAATGGGAGAGGGATTCCGGTTGGCTTGCACAAGGAGCACCAGCGCGAGACGCTCGAGATCATCCTGACCGACCTCCACTCGGGCGGGAAGTTCGACGACAACGCCTACAAGGTGTCCGGGGGTCTGCACGGGGTGGGCCTGTCGGTCGTGAACGCCCTGGCGGAACGGCTCGACGTCGAGGTCAAGCGTGAGGGAAAGGTCTGGCAGCAGGGATACGAGCGCGGGTTCCCGGTCGCCCCGGTCCACGAGGTGGGACGGACGACGAAGACGGGGACGAAGATCACGTTCCGGGCAGACCCGCAGGTCTTCAGCGTCACGTCCTACAACTTCGAGACCCTATCCCAGCGCCTCCGCGAGCTCGCCTTCCTGAACCCCGGCGTCACGATCGAGGCGGTCGACGAGCGGGACGAGAAGGGGGAGCGCCGCCACGAGTTCCGCTACGAAGGAGGGATCCGCTCGTTCGTCCAGCACCTGAACAAGAACAAGCAGCCGCTCCACGAGAGCGTGATCACCTTCTCCGACGTGAAGGACCCGAGCGGTAACCCGCTCGAGGACGCACTCAAGGAACGCCTGGATGTCGCGCTCCAGTGGAATGACGGCTATGCCGAGCAGGTCTTCTGCTTCACGAACACGATCTCCAACAAGGACGGCGGGACGCACCTGGAAGGGCTGAAGGCCGCGCTGACCCGGGCGATCCAGCGGTACGCCGAGGCCAACGGCCTCACCAAGAACCTCAAGGAGACAACGCTCTCCGGCGACGACTGCCGCGAGGGGCTGACTGCGGTCGTCTCGCTGAAGATCCGCGACCCGAAATTCTCCTCTCAGACGAAGGAGAAGCTCGTCTCGCAGGAGGCCAAGACCTGGACGCAGACCGTCACCTACGAACGGCTCTCGAGCTATTTCGAGGAGAACCCGAAGGTGGCGCGGCGGATCGTCGAGAAGATCGTCGACGCTGCCCGGGCCAGGG
>CALFNC010000069.1 GCA_937902605.1 uncultured Acidobacteriota bacterium
AGCACGCGCCTGAAAAGCGCGGTGTCGACGGTTCAATTCCGCCCCTGGGCACCATTCCCACCCCAAGAGAGGTCACGTGGCCGTCCTGAAGGTAGCAAAGCTCGGAGCCTCCGTCCTTCGTGGCCGGTCTTCCGAGATCGAGACTCATGATCTTAAGAAGGGGCGCCTTCGCAGTTTCTTCGAGGACATGACCGAGACGATGGCGGAGTACAACGGCACCGGACTCGCGGCCCCGCAGGTCGCCACCCCCATCCGGGTCGTCCTTTATGAGGTTCATGCGCAGCGCCGCGGCGGTCTCGTGGTCCCGGCGACCTTCCTCGTCAACCCGTCGTTCGAGGTCCTGGACGGGGCCGAAGAGGAGGACTTCGAGGCCTGTCTCTCGGTGCCGTTCCTGGCAGCGAAGGTGCCCCGCCCCAAGAAGATCCGCGTGAGGGCGCTCGACTTGCACGGGAAGCCGCTCGACTTCGTGGCGGAGGACTTCCACGCCCGCGTCGTCCTGCACGAGACCGACCACCTGGACGGAGTCGTCTATCTCGACCGGGTCCGAGACCGCGCCTCGATCCGGTACACGATCGACTTCTGAGGCGCGCGGAGTCCGTGCCCGAAGCCATCCTCCGGGAGTCCGGGAAGAAACGCTGACCGGACCCGGCCCTCGGGGCGCGCCGTTTGGATAGAATCGGGCCGGAGGGGCTTCAGGGAAGCTCCGGGGGGGATTCCATTTGATGAGTGACTCGAAATCGGCGCGCCCACCCGTCGCCGGACAAGTAACCCCGCCGCTCGGACCTGGCATGCCTTCGACCGCCGGAGCGGATTTCCTCACCACCAAGCTCGACTGGCTGGTCCAGTGGGCCCATTCGAACTCCCTCTGGCCGATGCCGTTCGGTACCGCTTGCTGCGCTATCGAGTTTATGTCGGTGGTCTCGTCCCACTACGACCTCGCCCGGTTCGGGGCGGAGGTCGTCCGGTTCTCCCCGCGCCAGGCCGACCTGATGATCGTGGCCGGGACCATCACCGACAAGCAGGCCCCAGTGCTACGGAAGATCTACGACCAGATGCCCGAGCCAAAGTGGGTCGTCTCGATGGGTGTCTGCGCGTGCACGGGAGGCTTCTACCGCGCCTACCACGTCGTGCAGGGGATCGACGAGATCGTCCCGGTGGACGTCTACGTGGCCGGCTGCCCCCCGACCCCGGAGAATCTGATGAACGGGATCATCCAGCTCCAGAAGAAGATCCAGTCGGGCGAGCTGGCCCGCCATCGGGCGGCCAAGACGCTCGTCCCGATCCGGGTCGGCGAAGACCCGAGGATCTCCATTCCGGCCTACTCGAAGGCGGTCATGGCGCCACATCGGCCCGGCGAGCCGGGGTTCCCCGAGATCCCGGATCGGGCGGAAGACGAGATCGCCAAGGCTGGCTCGGAGGAGAGGCGATGAGCACCGAAGCCCCCGCTTCCACCGTCTCCTTCGCGCCGATCCTCGAGAAGCGATTCGGCGGGCGGGCGAGGCCCGACGCAACCGGACGGGCCGACATCCCCACGATCTCCGTCGACCCGGGCTCGCTCCACGAGGTCGCCCTCTTCCTCCGTGACGACCCGTCGACGCGGTTCGACCTCCTGCTCGACATCGCGTCGGTCGACCGTTCCAGGCTGCCGGCGGAGCAGATGCCGCGGGACGGGAAGAGGTTCCAGGCGAACTACATCCTCTACTCCTCGAAGCGGAACGAGCATCTCCGGGTGAGAGCGGCGGTCCCGGAATCGAATCCGGCGCTCACGACGCTGGTCGACGTCTGGCCCGCGGCGAACTGGTTCGAGCGCGAGGCGTGGGATCTGATGGGGATCACGTTCGAGGGGCATCCGAACCTGAAGCGCCTCCTCACGCACAACGGGTTCGTGGGCCACGCCCTCCGGAAAGACTATGAGGCCAGCCAGCGCTGGCTCTGCACCGACGAGGACATCCTTCAGACCGACCTCGCGTCCAAGACGGAGACGCCGGAAGACGTCTTCGAGACGATGACCCTGAACTTCGGCCCTTCGCACCCGGCGACGCACGGAACGCTCCGCGCCGTGTTCCGCCTGGACGGCGAGACGATCGTCGCAGCCGAAGGGGAGTGCGGGTACCTGCACCGTTGCTTCGAGAAGATGTCCGAGGCACACACCTATACCCAGGTCATCCCATACACCGACCGGCTGAACTACTGCTCGCCGATGATCAACGGAAACGGGTACGCCCGGGCAGTGGAGCAGATGCTCGGAGTGGAGATCCCGCCCCGCGCGAAGGCGGTCCGGGTGATCCTGTCGGAATTCAGCCGGATCATGGACCACCTGGTCTGCATCGCGGCGAACCTCGTCGACCTCGGAGCGCTGACGAACTTCTGGTTCCTCTTCCAGGCGCGCGAGGAGATCTACGGTCTGCTCGAGGCGTGCTGCGGCGCTCGCCTCACCTCCTCGTACGCGCGAATCGGCGGGCTCTCGAACGACGTTCCGGAGAACTTCGTCGAGTGGTCCCGCCGCCTGCTGACCGAGGTCAAGAAGCAGGTGGACGAAGTGGACCGGCTGGTCAGCCGGAACGGGATCGCCATGAAGCGCCTGCGCGGCACCGGCCTGGTGACGAAGGAGCAGGCCCTCGTCTGGGGGTTCACAGGCCCGTGCCTCCGCGCGTCCGGCGTCCCCTACGACCTCCGGAAGGACAAGCCATACGACGGGTACGAGGCGTTCGACTTCGATATCCCGGTCATGAACGACGGCGACAACTACGCCCGCTACTACGTCCGGATGGAGGAGATGCGGCAGTCGGCGCGGATCATCGAACAGGCTCTCTCTCGGCTCCCCGGAGGACCCGTCAACTCGGACGACTACCGGGTGGTCCTTCCGCCCAAGGAGATGGTCTACAACGAGATGGAGGGGCTCATCTACCACTTCAAGCTCGTCTTCGAGGGCGTGAAGGTGCCGGCGGG
>CALFNC010000070.1 GCA_937902605.1 uncultured Acidobacteriota bacterium
TCCCGGCGATGGCCTGTTTCATCCAGCACAAGCTCGGGGCGAAGAAGGCGGCGGCCTGGGACCACAACGCCGGCTGCTCCGGCTGGTTGTACGGCCTCCACCTCGCGGATGGCCTCATCCAGTCGGGGAAGGCGCACAACGTCCTGCTGATCGGCGCCGAGTTCCTGACGCGTTTAGCCGATTACACGGACCGAACGACCTGCGTCCTGTTCGGCGACGGTGCCGGCGCGACGCTCCTTAGGGCGACGAAGTCGGACCACGGCGTCCTGGCCACGACGATCCGGTCCGACGGCGCAGGCTCATCGTTCATCTGCATGCCAGGCGGCGGCTCGCTCCACCCGCCGAACCGCGCTGAGACGCTCTCGGAGCGGCTTTCGTTCATCAAGATGATGGGTGGCGAGACGTTCAAGGTGGCCGTCCGGTCCATGACCGACGTATGCAAGCAGGTCCTCGATGAGAGCGGCTTTTCGACGGCCGACGTCACCTGGCTGCTGCCCCACCAGGCCAACGACCGGATCATCACGGCGGTCGGAGACCGGCTCGGTATCCCGCCCGAGCGCTGCATCGTCAACATCGAGCGGTACGGGAACACGAGCTCCGCGTCGATCCCGATCGCGCTGGACGAGTACGTCCGCGAGGGGAAGATCAAGAAGGGCGACCTGATCCTCTTCACCGCGTTCGGTGCCGGGCTGACCTGGGGCGCCGGCCTGGTCCGGTGGTAAGAAACGATGTCCACGTTCGCTTTCCTCTTCCCCGGGCAAGGCTCGCAGGTTCCCGGCATGGGAAAAGACCTCGCGGAGCGTTTCCCCGAGGCGCGGCGCGTTTACGAACGGGCCGACGCCGCCCTTCAGCCCTTCCACCTCTCCATCCAGAAGGTCTCCTTCAACGGCGAGGAGGACGAGCTACGCCAGACGGCCGTGACCCAACCGGCGATCCTCGTCCATTCGATCGCCGTGTTCGAGGTGCTCAGGGTCCGGGGTTTCCAGCCGGCCATCGCTGCGGGGCACTCCCTCGGCGAGTACTCGGCCCTCGTGGCGGCGGGCGCGCTCACTCTCGAGGAGGCGGTCGTTCTCGTTCGGCGGCGCGGCCTCTTCATGCAGGAGGCGGTGCCGGTCGGTGAGGGGGGAATGGCGGCCGTCATCGGGATGGCCGGCGCCGAGGTGGCGGAGGTGGCGCGCCTCGCTGCGGAGGAGGTGGGCGGAGTCTGCTCCGCCGCGAACTTCAACTCCCCCGAGCAGACGGTGATCGCCGGCGATGGCGGGTCGATCGCGAGGGCGGCCGAGCTGCTGAAGGCGCGCGGCGCCAAACGCGTCCTTCCGCTTTCGGTCTCCGCGCCGTTCCACTGCGCCCTGATGAAGCCGGCCGAGGAGAAGCTCGTCCCCTTCCTGGACGCCACGCCGTTCCGGCCGCTGGCGTTTCCGGTCGTCACGAACGTCGACGTCGTAGCGAATTCCGACCCGGGGGTCGCTCGCGAGTCGCTCAGGCGGCAGATCTGCTCGCCCGTCCGGTGGGTCGAGACGGTCGAGAAGCTCGCGACGTGCTCGTCTGGAGGCGTCGAGGTCGGGCCGGGGAGCGTCCTGGCCGGTCTCGCCAAGCGGATCGCGAAGGAGTGGCCGGTGAAAGGGACCTCCGACGCGCCGGGTCTCGAGAAGCTCCTCGGGGAGCTCGCGGCCGGCTGAGGGCGCTCTCTCGTCGAGAACTGACAATCAAAGAGAGGACGAGATGGCGATGAACGTGTCTCTGGCAGGGAAGACGGCGCTCGTGACGGGCGGGGCGCAAGGAATCGGCGCGGCGATCGCGAAGGGGCTCGCGGCGGCGGGCGCGCACGTGGCGGTGGCGGCGCGAAACGTCGGGAAGGCTGAAACGATCGTCCAGGAGATTGCCGCGGCCGGCGGGTCGGCCGAGAGCATCTCCTTGGACGTCTCCGATCCAACCTCCGTCTCGGCAGCCTTCAAGGGGCTCGTGGAGCGGCACGGGAAGGTCGACGTGGTCGTCAACAACGCGGGGATCACCGAGGACGGGCTGATCCTGAGGATGTCCAAAGAGGCTTGGGACAACGTCGTCGCCACCGACCTGACCGGGGTCTTCCTCGTCTCGCAGGAGGCGGTGAAGACGATGATGCGCAAGAAGGTTGCGGGCCGGATCGTGAACATCACGTCGGTGGTGGGCCTGACGGGGAACGCGGGACAGACGAACTACTCGGCCGCCAAGGCGGGCGTCCTTGGCTTCACCATGGCCCTCGCCAGGGAGGTGGGGAGCCGGGGGATTACCGTCAACGCGGTCGCGCCCGGCTACATCGAGACGGCCATGACCGGCCGGCTCACGCCCGAGCAGCGGTCTTCGCTTTCGGATCAGATCGTTCTGGGCCGGCTCGGGACCCCGGACGACGTCGCGGGGGCGGTCCTCTTCCTGGCGTCGGACGCGGCCTCGTACATGACCGGCACATGCCTCAATGTGAGCGGAGGGCTGTTCATCGGCTAGTTAGGCTAGGATCGGGGGGCCGCTCTTGAAATGGGGGCGGGTCCAATGGAGAATGCGTCCGGTTTTTCCGGAACAGACGGAGGGAATTCGAATGTCGAGTTCGGTGGAAGAAAAGGTCAAGAGCATCATCGTAGAGCAGCTCGGTGTCCAGGCCGAGGAAGTCAAGGCGGACGCGTCGTTCGTCGACGACCTTGGAGCGGACTCGCTCGACACGGTGGAACTCGTCATGGCCTTCGAGGAGGCGTTCGGCATCGAAATCCCCGACGAGGACGCCGAGAAGATCCAGAAGGTCAAGGACGCGGTCGCCTACATCGAGTCGCACGCCAAGCCGGCCTGACCAAAATTCCGTGAGCAGCGAGGAGCCTCCCCGCGACGGCCGGGGCCGAAGACGCGTCGTCGTCACGGGAATCGGGCTCCTCACGCCTCTCGGCCTGACCCGGGAGGCGAACTGGGAGGCGCTGCTGGCGGGACGTTCCGGGATCGGTCCGATCACCCGGTTCGACGCCTCCGCCTACCCGTGCCGGATCGCCGGCGAGGTGAAGGGGTTCGACCCGGCGGCGTTTTTCGACCACAAAGAGATCAAGAAGTTCGACACCTTTATCCACTATGCCGTCGCGGCGGCGAAGGAGGCGGTGGCGGACTCTGGTCTTACGGTCACCGAGGAGAACGCCGAACAGGTCGGCGTGTGCGTCGGCTCGGGCATCGGCGGGCTGCCGCTCATCGAGGCGACCCACAAGATGCTCCTGGAGAAGGGTCCCCGCCGGATCAGCCCCTTTTTCATCCCGGGGCTGATTGCCAACATGTCGTCGGGGCTGATCTCGATCCTCACGGGCGCCAAGGGGCCGAATACCGCGACGGTGTCCGCTTGTGCTACATCGGCCCACGCCATCGGTGACGCCACGAACCTGATCCGGTACGGCGACGCGGACGTGATGATCGCGGGTGGGACCGAGTCGGTCGTGACGCCCCTGGCCATCGGCGGCTTCGCGGCCATGCGCGCCCTGTCGACCCGGAACGACGACCCGGCGACCGCTTCCCGGCCATGGGACCGCGACCGGGACGGGTTCGTCCTGGGCGAGGGGGCAGGAGTCGTCGTCCTCGAGGAGATGGGACAGGCGATGAAGCGGGGTGCCCCGATTTACGCCGAGGTGATCGGCTACGGCCTCTCGGGCGACGCCCACCACATCTCCGCTCCCTCGGACGACGGCGACGGCCCGTTCCGGGTGATGCGGAACGCGCTGCGTGACGCGGGGGTCGACCCAGGCGAAGTCGGGTATGTCAACGCCCACGGGACCTCCACGCCGCACGGCGACCGGATCGAGACGATCGCCCTGAAGCGACTGCTCGGCGCGGCGGCTTACCAGGTGCCGGTCTCGTCCACCAAGTCGATGACCGGTCACCTCCTCGGGGCCGCGGGCGGGACGGAGGCCGGCATCCTGGCGCTCGCGATCCGCCGCGGCGTCATCCCGCCGACGATCAACTACCAGACGCCGGACCCGGAGTGCGACCTCGACTACACGCCGAATGTCGCCAGGCAGGTCGACTTGAAGATCGGCCTCTCGAACTCTTTCGGGTTCGGCGGGACGAACGCCTGCCTCGTGATGCGGCGCGTGTGACGCGCCGGCTCCTCACCTTCCTCATCGCGGCCCACGTCATCCTCGGTCTCTATCGGGTCGTCGTGTTCGACCTCGACCTGACCCGCATTCCCTCCCGTCTCGGCGAAGCCGGACTGGAGCGCGCGGGGACCTCCGCGGTCTGGCTCGTCCTCCTCCTCCTGGCGTCGGCCCTGTGGGCTTCGCTCGACCGTGAGGACCCCGGGCCGGCCTCGTCTCGAGTCGCGGCCTGGGGCCTGGCGCATCTCTCGCTTCTCGGGCTCGTCCCGTACATCGAGGGGCTCGCCGGGATGCGCCTCTGGAGACCGGCGGGGTACGGAATGATCGTCCTCTCGGCCGCTGCCGCGGCTGTCGCGCTGCTGCTCCGGATGCGGAAGAAGGGCGGGAATGAGGCTTCCGGCCCGGCGCTCGGACCGGCCAAAGCAGGCGTCTCGGTCTGGGATGCGGCCACCGTCCTCGTCTTGGCGGGGCTCTTGGTACCGACCGTCTTCCCATACGTCCACTTCGACGCGAAACAGATCTGGGCTTGCCGGGCGTTCGCGTTCCGAGATACCGGGAGCCTGATCGGCGTGGGGCACTGCTCCCAGCCGGGCTATCCCCCGCTCTTCTCCCTCCTTCTCTGGAGCGGCCTCGACGACCCCCTCTTCGAGGGCCGGCTGGCCTCGTGGCTCGTCATCACCCTCTTCCTCGTCTTTCTGCGTGGCCGGCTCATGGGACTGCTCGGCCGCAATGCCGCTCCGGCAGCCGCGTTCGTCGCCGCGACCGGGCACGTTGCGGTCGGGGCGGGGATGTTCTACGCGAATGCCTCCCTGATGGCCTTTCTTTGCACCGGCCTCTTCTTGACGCTGGGTCTCCCGATGGATGACCCCCGGACGAAAGACGGCGGGCGACTTCGTCTCGTCGCTGGACCCCTTTGCCTCGCCGCAGCCGTCCTCGTGAGGCCGGACGGGCTCGTCTACGTGGCGGTGGTGGGAGCGGCGGTTCTTTGGGAGCGCTTAAGAGGCGGCCTGCGTCTCCCGCTCTGGCCCTTCGCGGCTCCTCTAATCGCGGGGCTTTCGTGGCTCGCTCGCCCGGCGATTCTTCGTTTCGGGACGAGCCCCTTCATCACTCCGACGGGAGAGTGGAGGACGGCGGGACGGACGGCTTCGGGCGCGGTCGCGGCCATTGCGAGGGTCTTCCTCGGCTCGTGGCAGGGTCAATGGTTCGGGCACTGGGGCCTCGGGGTGGCGGTCCCTCTCCTGGCGGGGATCATTGCCTGGAGGACATTCCGGGTACGAAACGTCGATGGTAGGAGAGCCGGCAGCCCCGGCACAGACTTCTATCTCCACGTCTCCGTGCTCTCTCTGGCGGCCGTTTTCGGGATCTACCTCCTCGTACCCTTCGTCGGGGACCCCGTGACCGCGGTCCAGCCGTTCGAGGAGACGGAGTTCCTTGCTTGCTACCGGAACTTCATCCGAGTCGGCATGGGACGGATGACGATCCACCTCTTGCCGTTCTGGATTCTTTTCGCGGCCTCGGCATTCCGGGACTTCTCGTCCATCCGGCCCGCGGGTCACCCGGCTGAAGGCTGATCCTCAGCGGCTCCAGCGGATCTCCACATCGCGATCGAGCCGAAATGAGAAATCGGGGCTCTGCTCGATCCCGCCGTCGTCACCGATGTGCTGCACGTAGAGGTCCGCCGGCCGATCCAGCGACGGGACCCAGACGCCCCCTTTACGTGGAACGTCGTAGCGGATCCCGGGACCCCCGACGTCCTTGTCGGTGGTCAAGAACACGAGGGACCAGACGCCGGTAGCGGATGGGCCGAGCTCCCACTCGAGGAGCGAGCCCCGCTTCCGGAGCTGGACCTGAAAAGACCCGTCGCGCCGGATGAGGCTACAGACCTTCTGAGACAGCTCTTCGGGGAGACGTGGAGAGGATCGGATCGTCCTTCCGCGAACGTCCCACAGCCTCGCCCTCGGGGGAAACGGGTGCCGGCAGAGCGCGGCGGCATCTGTGACGAGGAACGGCACTTCCAGCCCATCGCCATCCCGTTTCCGGAGGGTGTTGAGACCCGCAGCGAAGGGTGGGTGAATCGAGGTATCGCCGATGACGTAGTCGCTAGGTGAGGCGTTAGAGAAAAAGAGACGGTACAGGTCGTCGGTCCAGGCGGCGTCGGCGCGAAGGTGGTCTTCGTGGGCCTGGGACCAGCTGACGAGAAATACGGCAAGGCCGGCGGCCGTGGCCAGCGAGAGGACGGCCCTCCACCGTTCTCGGCGGGCCGAAGCCTCATCGAGACCCAGCGTGAGCCAGAGCGCGATGACGATCCAGATGTGAACGACATGCCGCTCGGAGAGAACCTCCGAGACCAGAAGGACCGGACCGACTGCTGCTGCGGCCGTGGCTCCCGCGAGGAAAACCCTTCTCCGGTCTCGCGGGCCGAGGACTGCGGCCAGGATGACGATCGCCGCGACGACGCCGGCCCCGGCGGCGCCGGAACCGGGGAACAGAGCCTGCGGAAGCCCCCGAATGAAATCGGCGCCGTGCGAGACCAAAGCGCGGAGACCGAGTGCGTCGACGTCGTAGACGCGGACGCCATAGGGCGCCATCCACGAGCGATAGGCCAGATACGCCGCTGCACACGTTACGGGCGGGAGGAGGAATCGAGCGCTCACCAGCACCGCAGCGATTGCGACGGGCAACAGGAACGGGACGAACACCTCCTTCTCCAGGGAGGCGGCGAGCCAGAGCGCCGAGCCCGCCGCAACGAGGCCGAACGACCGTCGCCAGAGGCCCCTCGTGATGACGCACGAGGCCGCCAGGAGAAGGACCGCCCCCTCGAGGAAGCAACGGGTCATCAGCTGCCAAGCCACCGTTCCGAAGACGGGTCCAAGGAGGAGGACGGCCGAGGCGGTCCTGGCTGACCCCGGCCGCACCCCCCAAAGGCGGAGAAGGCAAGCGAAGAGGACTCCTGCCGCCGCGACGAGGAAGAGCTGATAGACCCGGAACGAAACGGGAGACAGGCCCGCGACCCGGTAGCCGACGTCGAAGGAGATCAGGTAGAAGGGGTAAAAGCCGCGCCAGTTGAACGACTGCCAAGCGACCGGGTCGAAGAGGTACTTGAAAGGCGAGTATCGAATTGCGTGGCTTAGGATGATCGGGTCGTCGTAGCTCAGGGAAGAGGTCAAAGAACGGCCGTGAAGCGTGAAGACCAGGGCGGACGCCATGAATGCGTCGAGTAGCCAGACCCGACCGGCCGGGTGGCGAGGAACTGGTAGACGGGTCGTCACGGACGAGAGGATAAGTGAAGAAGGGCGTCAGCTGATCCCGGTGCCGTCGACGGCCCGCTCGAGGGAGCGGACCAGCTGGTTGTCCCAGAGCCCCTTCCTCGCCTCGTCGGCGATGACCTCGAGGGCGGCCCCGTGTGAGAAGACGCTCCGGTAGGCCCGCGGCGAGCGGAGCGAGTCCCAGGCGTCGGCGATGGAGACGATCTGGACGAGGAGCGGGATCTCGGAGCGCACCAGGCCGTCCGGGAACCCGGAGCCGTCGATCCGCTCGTGATGCCGGTAGACGAAGGGGAGGAGCGGCTCGAGCGACGGGACGCCTTTGAGCATCTCGTACCCGACGACGGGGTGGGACTGGATTTCGCTGAACTCTTCGGGGCCGAGCGCTCCCGCGTAGTGGACCACCTGGTCAGAGAGCGCAAGGAGGCCGATGTCGTGGAGCAGCGCTCCGCGGTGCATCAAGGAGCAGGTCTCGGCGGAGAAGCCCAGGTCCGACCCCATCGCGACCGAGATGCGGGCCACGCGGTGCCCGTGCTCCATCGTGAACGGTTCGCGCCCCTCGAATGCGGCGACGAGTGTCACGAGGAGCTTCTCGTAGCCCGAGACCTCTGCCTGGAGCCGGGCGTGCCGCTCCATGCTTCGCAGCTGCCGGTCCACGTTCCCATCCTCGGGCGGCCACGGGACCACCTCGTCGATGCCGGCCAGGCGGGCGGTCTCCGCGGCCACCTCGTCACCGGCGGGGACCAGGGCGGCGAGAGGGATCGACGCGTGGTCTGGGCTCTCGTGCCAGTGCTCGGCCGTGGGGATTAGGTCCATTCCCGACAGGAGGTTCAGGACGACCATGTCGGGGGAGACCGTCGCGATCGACGGCGACGCCTCAAGGCCGACGGCCAGCGTCCGGAACGCGTCCCGCGCCAGCACCGCCGCCAGCGCCTCCCGTCGCCGCGGGTCGGGGTCCGGGTCCAGCAGGACGAAGAAGGGTTTCATCGCCTTCCCCGTCCTGCTTTCCCGGTGAGGGGATCCGACCCGAGTAAGAGGAATGAGGACCGAAGCACGTTCTGGGGAACCGCAACGGCGGTGCCACCTCTTGGGCTCGCCCTGGTGTGCGGTTCGAGCGATTTGGTGGATTGGGCGAGTCTCTTCGGTGTTCCCGGCGACGTTCCATGGAACAGGTCCGCGGTACTCCATGGTCGCGAACCGCACCCTGTGGATCAGCTGGACGAAAGTCCCGTTAGTGATTCTACGTCCCGGTACGCGGCACCGGTTTTGCGGGTCAGGCCTCCGGAAATGGAGGGGCGGGGTTTTTGCCGCCCAAATCGGGCAGGAATGGACGTTCGCGGTTGCGGGAGCTGGCGCGGGAGCTGGAGGTGGTCGTAAGGTCGCGCTGGAAGCGGAGTAGGCGAGCTGAGGCTCGGGCGTGGCCCGCGGTCCATACTTCCGGACGGGAGGATAGCGATGGGCGTTCCGAAGGTCGCCGTCTCGATTGCCGCCACGTGTTTTTTGGCCGTCGGCGCCTCCGCACAATTGGGCACGCCGGTCGAGGCGGGGCCTTTTCGGGCGCCGGACCTGATCGAGCTGACGTCCCTCGACCCGACGATTCGGTTGGACATCCGGTATGCCACGCCGCAGAACTTCGTGAAACGGGCGGTCTACACGGAGGCCCGAGCGTTCCTGCAACGGCCGGCGGCCGAGGCGCTCGTCCGCGCGCACCGCGCGCTAGCGAAGAAGGGATACGGCATCGTCGTGTTCGACGGCTACCGGCCCTGGAGCGTCACGAAGATCTTCTGGGACCTGACCCCGGAGTCCGACAAGGACTTCGTGGCTGACCCGAAGACCGGCTCGCGCCACAACCGGGGCTGCGCGGTGGACGTGACGCTGTACGACCTGGCGACGGGGAAGATCGTCGAGATGCCGAGCGCCTACGACGAGCCCACCGCCCGCTCGTACCC